>NZ_JAKRNB010000012.1:0-97059 GCF_022347395.1 Corynebacterium sp. ACRPF | reverse complement strand
CCTGGCAGCCCCCTCCCCGCCCGCTCGCTCCGCGCGACCTGCCTCGGGAGGACGCCCCGGTTCCCTCGCCGCCGACCGAGCCGCCTTCGCCATCGACCGCGGCGCCCGCTCCTGCGTCTGGTTCGCGTCCTGGCCCAGCGCCCGCACCCCAGCAGCGGCCCGCGCCAGCGCCCGCACCGGCACCCCGCCCGCAACCTGCGGCGCCGGCCCCACGCCCACCTGCGCGGGACAAAAGCGGCCTGCCGAACCTGAATATCCCGCCGCACGAAGTCCGCGGGCGCATCGAGGACGCGGTGCCTGATATGCCGGCCGTGCCCGCTATGCCTGCGCCCGCCCCGCCACCTGCGCCGCCGCTGCCGCCTGCGCCGCGGATTCCGGGCCTCTAGCTCACCGCTTTCAGCCCCACGATGCCACCGATGATCATGGCGAGGAATAGCACCTTCCACACCGTGGCGGCCTCGTGTCCAGCCGCGAAGGAATAGATGACCGCCACCGACGCCCCAACGCCTGCCCATACCGCATAGGCCGTGCCCACCGGGATGCTGCGCATCGCCCAGGCCAGCCCGCCCATGGAAATCGCGCAGGCCACGAGGAAAATAAGCGAGGGCCACAGGCGCGTAAAACCTGCGGACTTATCCAGCGCCGCCGCCCACACGGCCTCGAATGCGCCGGAGAAAATCAAGATGAACCACGCCATAGCTGCTTCCTGGCCGTCTTGTCGCGTTGCCGGGTACGGCTCCCTCGTCCGGGGCTCGCGCAAGCCGCGGCGAACCTGCACCCAATGATGGCACACTAGGAAACCATGAAGATTGCATTTCTTGGAACTGGCCGCATGGGAACCGAACTAGCCCGCCGCCTGCTCAATGAGCAAGACGGCATCGAATTGACCGTCTGGAACCGCACCGCTGAGCGCGCCCAGCCGCTGGTGGAGGAAGGCGCCGAGGTTGCCGCCTCGCCCACCGAGGCCGTAGCGAACGCCGAGGTCATTATTACCTCGCTCTTCGGGCCTGACGATGTCCGCGAGGTCGTCGTCGAGCCGCAGCTCATCCCCGCCGGCGTAACTTGGATCGACACCACCACCGTCTCGCCCAACGATGCCCGCGAATTCGCCGCCGCCGTGGAGACCTACGTCCACGCCCCGGTCGTCGGCACGCTCGGCCCGGCTCGCGAGGGCAAGCTCGGCGTCTATGTGGGCACGCCTGACGACGCCCGCCGCGAGCAAGCCATGTCCCTCGCCGAGTCCTGGGCGGGCGAAGAAAAGCTCATCGGAGTGGAGGCGGCGGCCACGGCGGCCATCGGAAAGCTGCTGGCAAACCTCGCGCTCGCCGTCACCGCCGAGGGCCTGCTCGAAGCCCTGCAGCTCGGCGAGTCCGAGGGTCTGGACTCCGAGGTGGTGCTGCAGATGCTCGATATCACCG
Source organism: Corynebacterium sp. ACRPF (assembly GCF_022347395.1). Classification (NCBI taxonomy): domain Bacteria; kingdom Bacillati; phylum Actinomycetota; class Actinomycetes; order Mycobacteriales; family Corynebacteriaceae; genus Corynebacterium; species Corynebacterium sp. ACRPF. The sequence continues at coordinate 95,641 of NZ_JAKRNB010000012.1, read as the reverse complement.
GCCTGTCCTTCATCGCCAATATGAAGGCGCCGTTTATCACCGGCGAGCGCAATACCGACCCGGGCGATTTCACCGTCGACGCCCTGGCCAAGGACGCCAAGCTCATGGAGATGACCTCTACCAAGCCGCTGCCCGCCCTTACCGCCGCCATCGGCCGCTTCGAAGAGATGCAGGCCATGGGCCACGGCAATCAGGACTTCTCCTCCATCTTCGTCTTCCGCAATAAAGGCTAGTTATCCACAGGTCCGCCGGGCGTGCGGGCCGAAATTCTCCCTTTCGGCCCTAGTTATCCACAGGTTTGCGCGCTCGTCCTCGCGCGGGTTGCGCGCCGTAGCTTAGGCTGCGGGGCATGACAGCTCTTCAGACTTATCTCGCGGCCTTGGCGCCCGGCATCGACATCGTTGCCGGGTGCGTCGGCATGTCTGAAGACCAGCTGCGCGCCGCCGGGGCGCCCAATAAGACGGCCCGCACCTTGCTCACGCTTGCCGACGCCCTCTTTGCCCCCACCTCCTTTACCCGCCTCCAACGCCAGGCGGTTACCGCCGCCCGCGACCGCGCCCACCCACTGCCCACGCTGGAGGTCATCGAGCGCTACGCATCCCGCGCCAAGACCAAGCGCGACGCCTGGCGCCTGCGCGTGGAGCTATGCCGCACCGCCGCCGATACCGATGAGATGGAAAAGCTGGCGCGCAAGAAACTGCGCGAGCTCAATCCCCCAGCCCCGCCGCGCCCCGGCGTGCGCATCCGCCGCCGCAAGGACGCGCCGTGGACCCTCGCGATTACCGGGCCATCCTCGCTCATCGCTGACCTGGAATCCAGCCTGGACGAGGACGCGCCCCCTCGACTCCGTTGCGGAGCTCTTCTCCCCTTCCGGCGCCGCCCCAGTCTCCCGTCCGACCATTACGACGAACGCGATCATCACGCTCGACGAGCTTGACCGCATCATCGATGGCGACGGCGAGGAAATCACCATCCAGCTCACCAACGGCGCCCGCCTCACCGGCGCGGAACTCGTCTCGCGCACGCTGGCAGAGCGCGGCCTTATCACCCTCGTTCACCCCTTCGAGGGCGCGGTCAACCTCTACCGCACGGAACGCATGGCCAACGAGAAGCAACGGCTCATGGCCGCCGCGGAAAATCCGGTGTGCCCGTGGGCCGAATGCAACTATCCGGCGGATAAATGCCAGGTGCACCACTTGCAGGCGTGGCGGCACGGCGGCGATACCAATATGGCAAACCTCGCCACCTGTTGCCCGTACCACAACGGCGTCAATGACGATGATCCGAATGCCCCACCGGTGCGCGGGCGCCTCGTTCGGCGCCGAGGCCGCGTGGTGTGGCAGCCGCCCTGGGCAGATACCGCGCCATCACCGCCATCGGCCCACTAGCCCCCTAAACCGCCAGGCAGCAGGATGCCCTGCTGCCGCATTGGCATGCCCGCAGCTAGCGAGCCCCGCAGCTAGCGAGCGATACGAGCCGCAGCGGCGCGGGCGTCCGCGATGACATTGGGTACGCCAACCCCGCCGGCCCAAGCGCCGGTGGCATCGATGCCCGGCGTCGCCGCGAGGGCGCCGCGCGCGCCGGCCACGGTTTCCAGGTGGCCGGCATCAAAGCGTGGCAGGCCGCCGAACCAGCGCTGGGTGAAAATCTCGGCGACGCCCGCGGCGCGGCCGTCGAAGCCGGTGAGGCGCTGGAGGTCGTCGAGGGCATAGTCGACGAGGTCATCTTCCTCGGCGCGGACGATGGCGTCGTCGCCAAAGCGGCCGAAAGAGGCGCGCACCAAGGCACCGCCGCGCTCGGCCAAGTGCGGCCACTTGCGCGAGGACAGCGTGAATGCCTTGGCGTGAACGTCGTCTTGGTCGGTGGCAACGAGGATGCCGGAGTTCTGTGGCAACGCGTTGCCGGACGGGTCCGTGTCAGACTCGAACTTCAGGCCCACGACTGCCGACGCCGCCAGCTTCACGCTCTTCAACCGCTCCGCCGCCCGCGGGGACACCTTGGGGAGCAGGCGCGCTGCGGTCGGGGCCGGGGTGGCCACCAGCACGCGGTCGAAGGGGACGGTATCGCCGGGTGCGCCGGCCAGGCGGAATTTCTCGCCCTCGCGAGTGATGCCGGAGATGAAGGTATCGAGGTAGATCTTGGCGCGGGATTTATCGGCCAGCGTCTCGTAGAGTTCTGCGTAGCCGCCGCGGAAGGTCTGAAAGACGGGTCCGCCGCTGCTCGGCTTGGCCGCGCGCGCTTCTTCCAACGAGCGGACCGCGGCCGAGAGGGTGACCGGGCCGCGCGCGGAGAGCGCGTCGAGCGTCTCGGCCAGCGCCGGGATGGTCGCGCGCACACCCAGGTCATCGGCCGAGCAGGAGTACACGCCGCCGAGGAGGGCGGAGATGACGTGGTCAACGAGGTCGTCGCCAAACTGCTGGCGCACTAGGCGGCCGACGGAGACGTCGCTGCCGGCCGTCCACTCGAAGGGCTCCTCGTTGTCGATGCGACGGGCGGTCTCGGCCGAAACCAGGTGTGCGACCGGCTCCGAGTGCGAAGGAATGCCCATCATCCCGCCGCGCGGCAGCGGCTTAAGCTCGCCGGAGTACACCAGGGAGTGCAGACCGGAGGGCTCAACCAGGCTGTCGCCCAGGCCGAGGGATTCGATGAATTCCACGGCGTCGTGGCGGCGGGCGAGGAAGGCCTCGGCGCCCATGTCGGTGGGTCCGCCATTAAACGGCACGGAGTACAGCTTGCCGCCGATGCGGCCGGCGGCCTCGAAAACCTCAACGTCGTGGTCGCGCAGCTCGTAGGCGGCCGTCAAGCCCGCCAGGCCAGCACCAATAATCGCAATACGCATTTAGCCCTCCTCGTGGATGATGGATACGGCGCGGGTGATGGCCTCCGCGTCGGTAGTTGGCAAGACCCCGTGGCCGAGGTTCCAGATATGGCCGTCGATATCGCCGCGCTCGCGCGCCCGGCTGACCTCGCCGCGGATGGTGCGTACGGCCTGGCGCACGGCATCGTCGCCGGCAAAAAGCATGGCCGGGTCAAGGTTGCCCTGCAGCACGCGGGCGCTCACGCGCTCGGCCGCGGCATCCATGGGCACGCGATAGTCGACGCCCATTACCTCCGATCCTGCCTCCGACATGGCCGGCAAGAGCTCGCCGGTTCCGACGCCGAAGTGGATGCGCGGAATGTCCACGCCGGCCAGGATTTCTCGCGAATACGGCAAAACAAACTCGCGGTAGTCGCGCTCGTTAAGGTAGCCCGCCCAGGAATCGAAAAGCTGCATAGCATCAATGCCGGCGTCTACCTGCACCTGCAGGAAGCGGGTGATGGTAGGAACGAGGCGGCGCATGAGCATATGCCAAGTCTCCGGCTCGGCGTGCATGAGGGCCTTGGTGCGCTCGTGGTTCTTGGATGGGCCGCCCTCAACGAGGTAGCTGGCCAGCGTAAACGGCGCGCCAACAAAGCCGATGAGTGCTTGGGTTTCGGTGAGCTCGGCCAGGATGCGGGCGATGCCCTCGGTGACCTCGGGGACGTCGGTATCCAGCAGCGGCAGCTTGCCGACGTCCTCCCTACTCCGCACCGCCTGCTCCATCACCGGCCCACGGCCCGGCACAATATCGACCTTGACGCCCGCGGCCTTGAGCGGGACGACGATATCGGAGAACAAGATGGCGGCATCGACGTCGTGGCGGCGCACCGGCTGCAGGGTGATTTCTGCCAGCAGTTCCGGCATGAAGCAAGAATCGAGCATGCTAATCCCCTCGCGGGCGGCGCGGTACTCCGGCAGTGAGCGGCCGGCCTGGCGCATGAACCAGACTGGAGGGCGGGAGGGGGTGCGGCCGAGGGCGGCGTCGATAAGCGGGGCACGATTGAGTCGAGACATGCCCCAATTATGAATCAAAAGTTGGAGTGAGGGCTAATTAGCCACGCAAGCTGCGGTCCTTGATGAAGCGGTTGGACTGCGGCTGGAAAAGCAGCGCGAGGGCGACGATCAAGGTGATGGGGATAATCAGCAACCCGAGCCCGCCGATGCCGAGCGCGAGGGCGGCGATATTGGTAAAAAGCGCGAACGCGATGACCACGGTAATGATGCGGCGCGCCCACTTGGAGCCGCCGGCCAGCTGCGCCGCGAAGAGCGCAAGCAGAATGGCGCCGACGGCATTGGTCACCGCGACAAACAGGCGATTGGAATGGAGGTACTCCGCGACCTGCGCATTCTGCGGCTCCACCTGTGGCCCGCCCGAGCCGAAGATGCCCACCATGCCGCTGACCAGCATGATCACGGCGCTGACGACGAGCACCCAATATGCCCAGCGCAGCGGCCGCGGCCACGCGTCGAGGTTCTCCTTGGCGGAGGTGTTTCGGGCCGCGCGGTTATAGTCGCGGGGCCCGGGCCGCTCGGTGTTATTCATCGCTTGTCCTCCCTGTCGGCACGGTCGGCGCGGTCGGCACGGTTGGTGCGGTCGGGGCGTTCGCGTTTGCCGCCGTCGCGGTTGCCGCGCTGGTCGCCCTTGGAGCGCGTGCGCTTTTCTTCGGCGCGCTTCTTCTCGCGCTGCGCTTGCTCGAGTTCCTTTTCCAGCTCGCGCATCTGCTCGAGTTCGCCGGTGTAGTCCAAGGTTTCGGCCCGCACGGAGAAAATCAGGCCGAGCACCGCCGCGACGCCGACAAGGATCTGCACCATGCCATCGGCGGCAAAGAGCCAATCGGGCACGTCCGCGCCGGCCGGGGTAAGCATAAAGGTCAGCAGGATGCGGAATCCGAAGTAGAGCGAGAAGGCGAACCACACGCGGCGCGAGGTGCCGGCCCGCTTGCTGCGGTTAGCAAGGGACCGCAACAGGAAGGCCAGCAGCACGATAATCGCCAAGGATATGGCCGCCGAAAGGGCGACGGAGCCGTAGGCGGCGGTGCGGAGGAAGGCGTCGGAAAGCTGGGCTTCATCCACGCCGGCCGGTGCGGATTTGGCCATCTCCTTGGCCTGCGACATGAGTACGTCGTGGTTGAGCAGCGTGAGCACCACGTTGAGCACCTGGTGCACGGCCTCGCCGCATAGCGCGCCCAGCCACAGCCACAGCATGTACGTCACGGACTCCGGCCGCTGCTGCTGCCGCGGCGGGCGGTGCGTGGGAGGGGCAGGGGCGGGCGACGGGGGCGTAGCAGTCACAGGGGTCCTTTACTTGAGCAGGCGGGCGGCTTCGGTAGCGAAGTAGGTCAGAATCTGATCGGCGCCGGCGCGCTTGAATGCGGTCAGGGACTCGAGCATGATGGCTTCGCCGTCGATCCAGCCGTTGGCGGCCGCGGCCTTGACCATCGCGTACTCGCCGGAGACCTGGTAGACCGCGACCGGCACGGGAGAAGTCTCCGCCACGGCCGAAAGCACGTCCAGGTAGGGCAGACCGGGCTTGACCATGACGAAGTCCGCGCCCTCGTCGATGTCGAGCTCGGCTTCGAGCAGGGATTCGCGGAAGTTGCGCGGGTCCTGCTGGTAGGTGCGGCGGTCGCCTTCCAGGGAGGAACCGACGGCATCGCGGAACGGACCGAAGAAGGCGGAGGCGTACTTGGCGGAATAAGCCATGATGGCCACGTCCTCGTGGCCGGCCTCGTCGAGATCGGCACGGATGGCGCCGACCTGGCCGTCCATCATGCCGGACGGGGAGACGATTTGGGCGCCGGCGCGGGCTTGGGAGCGGGCCATGTCTTGGTAGAGCTTTACGGAGGCGTCGTTAAGCACGCGGCCTTTGTCATCCAGCACGCCGCAGTGGCCGTGGGAGGTGAACTCGTCGAGGCAAGTATCGGCCATAACGATGAGGTCATCGCCGAATTCCTCGTGGAGGCAGGAAATGCCGCGGTTCAAAATGCCTTGCGGGTCCCAGGCGACGGAGCCGGTGTCATCCTTGTCCTCATCGAGCGGCACGCCGAAAAGGTCGATGCACGGCACGCCGGCCTCCAACGCCTCCTCGGCCGCGCGGCGCAGGGAGTCGAAGGTGTGCTGGTAGACGCCCGGCATGGAGGGAATCTCGCGCGGGGCGTCGAGTCCGTCCACGATGAACATGGGCAGAATCAGGTCCGAGGGGCGGACCTCGGTTTCGGCCACGAGGTTGCGCATCTGCGGGGTGGTGCGCAGGCGGCGTGGGCGGCGGGCTGGGAAGGTGCTCATTGGGTACTCCTTAGAGCGAGACTAAAACTTATGCCTTGTCGACCTTAGTAGCCTTCTTGCGCGAGCGGCGTTTCTTGCGCGGCGCGGGCAGGTTTCCGGCGGCGCGGAGGGCGGCGACGTGGTCTGCGAGGGCGTCGACAAGCGCGGGCACGTCCGCGACTTCGGGCACGACATCGACGCGCAGGCCCATCTCTTCCGCGGCCGCTCTTGCCGACGGCCCGATACACGCAATGATCGTCCGCTGGTGCGGTTTGCCCGCAATGCCCACCAGATTGCGCACGGTGGACCCGGAGGTGAAGGCGACGGCGTCGAAGCCGCCGGTCTTGATCATGTCGCGGATTTCGGCCGAAGGCGGGGCGGCGCGGACGGTGCGGTAGGCCACGACGTCGTCGACCTCCCAGTCGAGGGCCTTGAGCCCGTCAACTAGGGTGTCGGCCGCGATATCGGCGCGCGGGAGCAGGACGCGGCCGACGGCGTCGATGTCTTCTACGAAGTTGGGGAAGACATCGAGCAGGCCCTCGGCGTTCTGCTTCTTCTTGTGTGGCAGAAGCTCCGGAACCATGCCTTTGGCGCGGATGGCGGCCGCGGTTTTGGTGCCCACGGCCGCGAGGTGGACGCCGGCGAAATCGCGGGCGTCGAGGCCGAGCTGGGCGATTTTATCCCACACCGCGGTCACGGCGTTGACGGAGGTGAAGACGATCCACTTGTAGCGGCCCTCGACGATGCCCTTGATGGCGCGGTCCATCTGCGCCGGGTTGCGCGGCGGTTCGATGGAGATGGTGGGCACGTTTTGCGGGATGGCGCCGTAGCCGGCCAGGCGCGCGGACATCGGGCCGGCTTGTTCCTTGGTGCGCGGGACGAGCACGCGCCAACCATAGAGCGGGCGGTTTTCCCACCACGAGTACTTGGTGCGGTCGTCGATGCTGCGGCCGAGGGTGACGACGAGCGGGCCGGTGAGGTCCGCGTCGAGCTTGCCCATGGTGCCCAGCGTGGTCTCGTAGGTGCGCTGCAGGCGGGTGGTGCCGTGGACAGTGACAAATGCCTCGGTCTCGGCCGGCATGCCGCGCTGCTGCAGCTCATCGGAGATGACCGGCAGGTCTTCCTTGGTGGCTTGCAGGACGATGGGCTGGGTGGCGTTGGCCAGCGCGTCCCAATCGGCGCCGTCGGTAACGTCGGCCTCGGTATAGGTCGAGCCGAGCGCAATGCCGGCAAAGGACGGCACGGTGGATGGCAGGGACATGCCCGGCACTACCTGGAATTCCAGGCCGGCGGACGCCACGGCGTTGATCTCGGCCTTGATGGACTCGCGGTGCAGCGGGTTGCCGGTGACCAGGCGGATGACATCCTCACCATCGGCCTCGACCAAGCACTCGCGCAGCTGGCCGACGATATCTTCGGCCGGCTCGTACAACACCGCGGCCGTTGGCGGCGCGGGGCGCGGCGGTTTGCGGCGCGCGCCCTTGGCTTTGGCATCGGCGCACATTTGGGCGTATTCGGCCTCGGCGGCGTCGAGAAGCTCTTGCGGAACGGGCAGCGCGGCGGCGACGGCATCGCGCACGCCCTGCATGACCTGCGGATCGGTCACGGCGATGGCACTATTTGCCAGAACCTCGCGGGCGCGGACGGTCAGCAGGTCGGGATTACCTGGACCAGCGCCCACAAAGACGATCTTGCCCAATTGGGTGTCTGGCGCGGCATTGCTCATAAAGTTCTTTTCTAAAATCGGGCGCGCGGCACCGCGCACGGACATGATCGCATGCGGTGTGGTTCCCCGCGCCGGCGGTGGGTGACACGGTCTTAACGGCCAAAATCCCAGGCCTTGCGTCCTGGGATGCCCTTAAAGGGGGCCGGATCATTGCGGGACAATGATCTGTGGTATCTACACCTTAAATTATTAGCGCCTAAAGGCGAAATTACTTGCCCAGCAGCTCGGCCGCGCCACCGGCGAAAAGCTCGTCCGAGACGCGCGCGCCAAGATCGGCGGCTTCGGCCGCGGAGCCGGAGGCGGTGGCAGTGAGCTGGCGGGATCCGTCGAGTGCGAAGACGCCGCCGCGCACGGTGAGCTGGTCGCCGTCCCAGCGCGAGGTGGCGGCCACCGGCGCGGTACAGCCGGCCTCGAGGCGGGCCAGCACGGCGCGCTCACCAGCAGCGGCGGCCGAGGCACGGTCGTCGACAATGGCGTCTAGGGCCGCGGCGGCCTCGGTGCCGGCCACGGCCTCGATGGCGAGTGCGCCCTGGGCCGGCGCCGGCATGAAGACGGAGGGTTCGAAGATTTCGGTGGCGCGGTCTGCGTAGCCGCCGCGCAGCAGGCCGGCGTAGGCCAGCAGAACGGCGTCGAGCTCGCCGTCGGTGACCTTGGACATGCGGGTATCGATATTGCCGCGCAGCGGGCGAATCTCCAGGTCCGGGCGGAGGGCGGCCAGCTGGGAGATGCGGCGCGGTGCGGAGGTGCCCACGCGCGCGCCCTGCGGCAGCTGTGCCAGGCTCAGGCCATCGCGGGCGACGAGCGCCTCGCGGGAATCCTGGCGCTGCGGCACCACGAGGCGGAAGCGTTCATCGGGGGCGGTGGGCAGGTCCTTAAACGAGTGCACGGCAATATCGCACTCGCCGGCATACAGCGCCTCGCGCAGCGCCTGGGTAAATACGCCGACGCCGATGCGCTCGACCGGCGCCATATTGACGTCGCCGGCGGTGGTGACGATGTGGAGCTGGGAGTCAAAGCCGGCGTCGATAAGCCAATCGCGCACATGGCCGGCCTGGGTGGTGGCGAGCTTGGAGCCGCGGGTACCAATCTGAAACATTTAGGCCTCCTTAGTCATGGTGGGCAATTCATTGACGGCCACGGACACACCGGAGCCTTCCAGCTGCAGGCCAAAGAGCTCCTGCAGGGCGCTTTCACTGCTGACACTGCTTTCCGACGCCGCCAGCTTCTTCGCCCTAACCGTCGGTTCATGCAGCAGTTTATCGGCCACGCGCTTGAGCGCGCGCTGAACGTCCTCGAGCTGCTTGCCCGCGAGCTCGGGGTGCTTGTGCTGCAGGCGCGCGGCCTCGCACTCGACGAGATCGGCCGCGCGGCGGTGCAGGGCGCTTACGGCCGGAGCGACGTCGCGCACGCGCTGGGCCGAGGTATAGGCCGCCAGCTCCTCGTCGACGATGTGGCGGGCCTGCGCGTGCGGGCTGGTGCCGGCCGCGACATCGGTATCGGCGGCCGAAAGCGACTTGCTCAGGCGCTCGATATTGACCAGGTCCACGCCCTCGGCCGCGGCGGCGGCATCGTCGATATCGCGCGGCAGGGAGAGATCGATGAGCATGAGAGCGCGGCCGGCGGGGAGGTCGGCGGCCTCGATGGTGAAGTTATCGGCGCCGGTGGCGGAGATGGCAAGGTCGACGTCGGAAAGCGCGGCGGCGCGCTCAGAAAAGTCCAGGACGCGGGTGGCAACGCCCGCCTCCTCGGCGTGGCTGGCCAGGCGCTCGGCGCGCTCGCGGGTGCGGTTGGCCAGCACCAGCTCCTTAACCCCCAGCCGGCCGGCGTGGGTGGCGGCGAGGGACGCCATGGCGCCCGCACCAAGGATCAGCGCAGTCTTGCCGGTCAGGTCCCCGGCGTCGAGGCGCTGCAAGGCCTGGTCGAAGGCGAAGGACACCATGGAGGCGCCGGCCTCGTCGATATCGGTCTCGGAGTGCACGCGCTTGCCCGCCCGCAGCGCGGCCTGCGCCAGCGCGTGAATGCGCGGGCCGACCGTGCCCTGCTCGGAGGCGGACTGGTAGGCGCTGCGCACCTGGCCGATGATCTGCTGCTCGCCCACCACCATGGAATCCAGGCCGGAGGTCACGGACATCAGGTGCTCGGCCGCGGCGTCGGCATAGCGCACGTAGAGGTAGTTGCGCAGCTCCTGCTCGCCCACGCCCGACACCTGGGTGAGCACGCGCACGACTTCCTGCACGCCGGCGTGGAAGGAGTTGGTGACGGTGTAGACCTCCATGCGGTTGCAGGTGGAGATAATCATCGCCTCTGACAGCGGCTCGGCCGCCACGAGTTGCCCGCAGGCGGAATCCTGGACCGCACTATCCATGCTCAGCTTTTCCAGCAGCGCCACCGGCGCCGACTGGTGGGACATGCCCACGACGAGCACGCTCATGCACAACACTCCTCAACCCTTTGATTGATTTTAATCCTCCAAAAGACTACCCGTCGGTGTCGCGGATCCCGAATCAACCGGCCAGCTCGGCCGCTAACTCCTCGTTGTCTACTTCCCAGCAGGCAAACTCTTCGCCGTCGATGACCACGACGGGCACGCGGTCACCGAACTCCATGGCCAGCTCCGCGTCCTCATCCACGTTACGCACGGCAAGCTCCGCGCCTGCCTGCTTGACGACGGGGGTGATCTGCTCCCTCACGCGCGCGCAAGAACCGCAGGTGGTGCGCACCATGAGCTCGACGAGATGCTGAGACATATTCTCCTCACAAGGACGGCGGCGGTGGAAACCATTACTATGGACACGTTAGTCCACCCCGCGTTTGCGAAAGCTGTTTGTCTCACTCGTGTCCGCTACCACTCCCCCAGGGTTCCCCGAATCCCCTCGCGACTTCTTGGCCAATTGGACCGCCTCGCGCGGTAACCTGCGCAATTTCTTGGAGACCCAAGCGCTCGCCCCGCTGGACGAGGAATCGCAGCGCACCGCCGGTGAAGCCGCGGCCGCCGCGGCGCTGGAGGAATTTGGGCTGGAGCTGGAGGATTTCGCCTCCGGCGTGGACTCGGTCACCGGTTCCTATGACGCGGCCGGCGCGCAGCGCATCACCGCCCAGGACCCGGACGTGCCGGTGGATGTGGGCGCGGCAGCGTTTTTCGACGTCGATAACACCCTCATCCAAGGCTCTTCCCTCGTGGAATTCGCCTTTGGCTTGGCGCGCAAGCGCTATTTCCGGCTTTCTGAAATCCTGCCGATAGCGTGGAAGCAGCTCAAGTTCCGCGTCTCCGGCAGCGAAAATGCCAAGGACGTGGCCGTGGGCCGCGCGCAGGCACTGGAGTTTGTCAAAGGCCGCAGCGTCGACGAGCTGGTGGATTTGTGCGAGGAAATCGTGGACGCCTCGCTGGCCCGCCGCGCCTACCCCGGCACCACGCAGCTGGCGGAGATGCACCTAGCCGCCGGCCAGCAGGTATGGCTGGTCACCGCCACCCCGGTCCAGCTGGCACAGGTGCTCGCCCGGCGCTTCGGGTTTACAGGCGCGCTCGGCACCGTCGCGGAGGTCAAGGACGGCAAGTTCACCGGCAGGCTGGTCGGCGATATCCTCCACGGGCCCGGCAAGAAGCACGCCGTGGCCGCGCTCGCGACCATCGAGGGCCTCGATCTCTCGCGCTGCACCGCATACTCGGATTCGGCCAACGATGTGCCGATGCTGTCCATGGTCGGCACCGCCGTAGCCATTAATCCGGACCGCAAGCTGCGCGATATCGCTGGCGACCGCGGCTGGCTCGTGCGCGACTATCGCTCCGTGCGCCGCGCCATCCGCACCTATGGCCTCCCGGCGCTGGCCACCGCCGCCTTCTCCTATGGCGGCTGGCGCTACTACCGGCGGTAGCAAGGGCGGGAGCGGGCGCTGGGGGACGTCGGCAAGCATGCAAAAACCCTCCGCGCAAGGGCGGAGGGCAAGAAGCGGGCTGGGGTTTACTTGCCCAGCTTACGACGCTGCACGCGGGTGCGGCGCAGCATCTTGCGGTGCTTCTTCTTGGACATGCGCTTGCGGCGCTTCTTAATGACGGAACCCATGGAGTCCTCACTTTCGTGTAGTACGTACTGTCAAACTTGTCAGCGCTAAAACGGCGAAGGTGCACTCTTGCCGCCGTGGCCACACGGACCGCGGGCCACATCAGCGAGCCGACACGAATGCACACCATCTTACCCAGCACCCAGCCCGTGACCAAAAAGGGCCTATGCGAAACAACAGCGCCCACCACCGCTGACCACGAGGGCCAACAGAGGTGGGCGCTGTCTGTGCGGCGCGAGCCTAGGCTCCGTAGACGGAAGCCTCCAAGTACTCGTTGACGGCGGACTCGTGAACGCGGAAGGAGCGTCCGACGCGAACAGCCGGCATTTCGCCTGCGTGAACCAAACGGTAGACGGTCATCTTGGAGACGCGCATAATCTCGGCGACCTCCGCGATCGTCAGAAAGGTTCCCTTTTCTTCATTTGCCATATATATCTAACCCTTCAGCTCGTTACGCGCTGTAGGCTTCCCCTCCCACAGGACTTCACGCACGTGCTTGCCCTAGCCTATCGTGAAACATGTGACTAATGCGACCCAAGTGCCAAATTTTTTCACAGCATTCATTAGGGTTTCCCCCAAAAGCGCTGCTTAACACCCGCCCCAACACTCCCGGGTGGGTACACCCCCACCACGGGGAGGTCGCACACGGCGGCGCTAGCCGAGCTCCTTAGCCTTATCGGAGCAGGCCTCTGCCGCGCGGTAGAACGCGCCGCGCAAGCCGGACTCCTCCAGCTCGCGGACGGCGGCCGCGGTAGTGCCACCCGGCGAGGTTACGCCAGCGCGCAGCTGGGTGGCCGAGCGACCGGAGCTAACCAGCATCTCACCAGAGCCTGCTGCGGCCTGGGCGGCAAGCTTCTCGGCGACGTCGCGGGGAAGGCCGAGCTGCACGCCGGCATCGACAAGCGCTTCTGCCACAAGGAAGAAATAGGCCGGGGAGGATCCCGCCAGTGCGGTGGCGGCGTCGATATTCTTCTCCGGGATGACCGCAACCTCGCCGACGGCCTCCAGCAGCTCGCGCACGCCGTCCATCTGGGCGTCGCTCACGTGCTCACCGGCCGCGCAGGTGCACATGCCGCGGCGCACCAACATGGGGGTATTGGGCATAACGCGCACCACCGGCACACCTTCGCCCGCCGCACCCTGCAGCTGCTCCAGCGTCAGGCCTGCGGCCATGGAAACTACCACGGCGTCCTTTGCCGGCTTAAGGCCCTCGAGCAGGTCGAGGATGGCATAAGGCTTCACACAGGCGAAGATATAGTCCGCGCCGTCCACCGCCGCCGCATTATCGCTGGTGACGTTGACGCCATAAGTCTCTTTGAGTTCCTGGCTGCGCGATTCGGTGCGATTGGTGACCGTGATATCCGAGCCCGCAAAGCCGGAAGCTACGAGTCCCGAGGTCAAAGCCTCACCGATTTGTCCGCCGCCTAAAATTGCAATCTTTGTCATAGTCTCCACCATGCCAAAAATGCGGAACCCCGGCTACCACGTGGGGTAACCGGGGCGTCGACAAGCGAGGGGCTTAGAGCATAACCAACAGCAGCGGGCCGAAGGTCAGGATTAGGCCGGTAAAGCCGGCCAGGAACATGGAGAACCCATCGCGCGCGGTGCGCAGGGCGTGCGTCACGCCCACCATAATTGCGGTGACGCACAGCGCCAGGATGGCGACGACTAGGCGCGGGAAGCTATCCCACAGAATCTCAAAGCCCTTGAAGATGACAATCGCCAGCAGGATGCCCGCGACAATCATCAGCAGGATGGACACTGGGTTGAGCTTCTCGTGCTCTTCCTCGATCCACTCTTTGTCGTCCTCGACCTTGGGCAGGTTGCCGGTTTCCTCGGCATCCTTAGCGACGCCCGCCTTCTTCGACGCCGGCACCGCCGCGGCGGCCGCTCCAGCGCCGGCTGCCGCAGCTCCCGCTCCGGCTGCCTTTGCGCCCTTGTCGGCCTTCGGCTTTTCGGCAACGGGCTTCGCTGCGGTGATCTTGTCCGCGCTGGCCTTGTCTGCGGTCGGCTTCTCCGCTGCAGGCTTGGTGGCAGCAGACTTGGCGTCGTCCGTCTTCGCCTTATCCACGCGCTGGATTACCGCGGTGTCATCGGCAGAAGGCTGCTTCTTCTTTGCGGTGGGCTGTGCAGCCGATGGGGCGGACGCGGCCGGCTGTGCGGTCTGCGCTGGCTTGGCGGCAGCCTTGGCTGCGGGCTTCTCCGCAGATTTAGGAGCAGCCTTTGGTTCTGCCTTTGCGGCGGTCTTTGGTGCAGCCTTCGATGCGGCCTTCGGCGCGGCAGGCTGAGCAGCGGTCGTGGCTGCGGACTGAGAAGCAGGCTTGTCGGTGGACTTCTTTGCGGAGTCGGTATCGGTCGCGTCGGCGGCCTTGGGGGCGCGGATGACGGGGGCGTCCTCGTCGATGGAGACGGAGGTGTGCTTGGCCTCGGCAGGCGAAGCCTCGACCTTCTTGAGGTTGCCGGTTAGCTCGGCAACGGAAATGCCGCCTTCATCGAGGCTGCGGCGGTGGCGGCGCGAACGCTTCTCGTCCTTGCCGTCCTTTTCGCCGCGGGCCTTCTTATTGCGAGCCAGCAGCTCCGCCACGGTCAACTGGTTTTTGTCAGCCATGATCTCTTCCTATTCCAATCCCTTGTCGGTCCGGCGCAAAATGACGCCCTCACGCAGCGCCCACGGGCAGATTTCCAGCTTCTCGATGTCCAAGGCTCGCATGGATGCCTCGGCTACCAGAGCGCCGGCAACGATTTGGTGCGATCGGTTAGAACTTACACCTTCTAGGTCCGCTCTGTCTGCCGCAGTCATGCGAGAGATAAAGGAGATCAACTGGCGCAGACCCGGTGCAGTCAACGTGCGCTTGACGTATGGGCCGGCAGACGAAGGTGCGGCACCGGTCAGGCGGGCCAGCGTACGGAAGGTTTTGGAGGTACCCACGGCAAGGCCAGCGGGGCCCATAGCCTTCATCTGCTGGGCGGCGTCCTCAAGCTCCGCATCAATGAAATCGCGCAGCGCGCTTACCTTTTTCTTCTCTGGCGGGTCGGTGTCGAACCAATTATGGGTCAACCGGCCAGCGCCCAGGTCGAGGGAGAAGGCAAGGTCGGGGTGCTCGTCGGTACCGGTGGACAGCTCTAGCGAGCCGCCGCCGATGTCCAGGTTGGTAATGCGGCCGGCGGACCAGCCGTACCAGCGGCGCGCGGAGAGGAAGGTCAGTTGGGCTTCTTCCACGCCGGAGAGGATCTGCAGGCGTACGCCGGTCTGCTTTTCCACCTCATCGAGCACGGCCTCGGAATTGGGTGCAGAGCGCACCGCCGAGGTAGCAAAGGCGATAAATTCCGCGCAGCCCAGCTTATCGCCTAGCTCGCTCGCCTCCGCTACGGCGCTGACCAGCTTCTTTACACCCTTTTCATGGATGTTGCCCTTCTTGTCCAGCTGCTCGACCAGCCGGAGCGGGGTCTTCCAATCGCTCATCGGAGTGGGCCGTCCGCCCGTCGCGGCGTCGACCGCAACGAGGTGGACGGTATTGCTTCCGACGTCTAATACACCTAATCGCACACTAATAGCGTAGTAGGTCTACCGTGGTTAGGTGTGAATCGCCCAGAATCTGACACGGTATACCTAGGTTTTCCCGCGAGCTCGCCCGCGGCGGCGTCGATAAGAGCGGGCCGCGAAGAGGCCCCCGATTTCCCGCGGGAGTGGTTCGAATTTACCAACCCGAACGACCCACACCACGTCTTTTCCATCGACCTAACATGGGTGGAATCGCACTACAGCTGCCAATTTGGGACGTCGGCATGCCGAGGCATCGATAAGAGCCAGCCCGAGGTGGGCTGCTGCGTGCATGGCGCCTATATGGCCGATGAGGAAGACCGCGACCAGCTTTACGACGCCGTCTCGCGCATGCCCGCCAAGTATTGGCAGCTGCGCCCAGCGGGGGTAGATGAGTTCCTCGCGCAGGACGCTACGGACGAGTTGGAGCCATGGCTAGAGTGGGACGAGCTCGACGGCGAGGACGGCGAACCGGAACCGGCGCTGAAGACACCCATCGTGGATGGCGCGTGCATTTTTGCCAACCGCACCGGCTGGGCAACGGGTACGGGCTGCGCGCTGCACCAGTGGGCTGTCGATGCCGGCGAGGAGCTCACTGTGGTCAAACCCGAGGTGTGCTGGCAGCTACCGCTGCGCCGCTACGAAGACTATGAAGAGCGCCCGGATGGCCAGGAGATTTTGCGCACGCAGATCGGCGAGTATGACCGTCGCGGTTGGGGCAATGGCGGCGAAGACTTTGATTGGTATTGCTCGGCCGATGCCGCCTGCCACGCCAACCCGCTGCCGATGTGGCAATCGCACGAGGACGAGCTGGTAGCGCTCATGGGCCGAGAGTCCTATGAGATTTTGGCCGCGCACTGCAAGGCCCGCGCCGCGGCGGCCGAGCACGGCGTCCAGCTCACGCAGCACCCGGCCAGCGTGAAGGCCGGGAGCCTGCAGGCAGGAAGCCAGCAGACGGGGAGCTAGAGCTCGAATTTATAGCCCAGGCCGCGCACCGTAACCAGGTGCTTCGGGCGGGAGGGCTGCTCCTCGATCTTGGAGCGCAGGCGCTTGACGTGAACATCGAGCGTCTTGGTGTCGCCAACATAATCGGCGCCCCAGATGCGGTCAATGAGCTGGCCGCGGGTAAGTACGCGGCCGGCGTTGCGCAGCAGGTACTCCAGGAGATCGAATTCCTTGAGAGGCATGGATACCGGCTCGTCCGCGACGGTAACGGTGTGGCGTTCCACGTCCATCTTGACGCGGCCGCCCTCGAGGATCTGCTCGGCTACTTCTTCCTCCGCCTCGGTATCGGCACCGGCGCCGGAATCGTGGCCGCGGCGCAGGACTGCGCGGATACGCGCGATGAGCTCGCGGGAGGAATAGGGCTTGGTCACATAGTCATCGGCGCCCAGCTCGAGGCCGACGACCTTGTCGATCTCGGAATCGCGCGCGGTCACCATGATGACCGGCACGGACGAGGTGGTGCGCAGCTGCTTGCATACCTCGGTGCCTGACATGCCGGGCAGCATGAGGTCTAGAAGGACGATATCGATGTCGTTAGCGGCAAACTTTTCCAGCGCCGTAGGGCCATCGTGCGCGATGATCGGCTCGAAGCCCTCCTTGCGGAGGAGGAATGCCAGCGGATCTGCCAGCGACTCTTCATCTTCAACGATGAGGATGGTGGTCATTGTGCTTTATCCTTTCGACGTGCTGCGACGCGTGCTACTGCACGCGGGAGCCCAGGCGCCGCCGCAGTGACGGCATCCTTTTTCTCATTATCCTTCATGCCAGCATCCTGCGCTGGCTTTTCTTCTCTGTAGATAGGCAACTCAATAGTGAATGTAGAACCCGTACCGGGCCGGGACCACAGTTTGATGTTGCCGCCATGGTTGGCCACCACGTGTTTAACAATTGCTAATCCTAGGCCAGTGCCTCCGGTCTGCCGCGACCGGGCTTGGTCTACGCGGAAGAAGCGCTCAAAAACACGTTTTTGATCATCCGGTGCGATACCGATGCCGCGGTCGGTGACGCGGATGAGCACGACCCCACCGTCCACGACTTTTTGGGAGACCGATACCGGCATCTTCTCCGGCGAATAGTTAATCGCGTTGGAGATGAGGTTAGATAGTGCGGTAACCAGCAGGGACCTATCTCCTTTGACCTGCACGCCGGCGGAGGCGCCCCGGTTGAGCTCGATGGAGCGGGCCTCCGCAGCCAGTTGGTTGCGCGAGAGTGCTTCCTCGATGAGGTCATCGACTGCCAACGGTTCCATCTCTGGCAGCGCCTCAGCGCCTTGCAGCTTGGACAAGGAAATAAGCTCGCTGACCATATCGGCCATGCGGTTGGCTTCCTTGTAAACCTTATTGCCAAAGTACTCCACGGTTTCCTGGTCACCGGGGTCTTGCAGCAGGGCCTCGGCCAGCAGGGCAATGCCGCCGACGGGGGTCTTGAGCTCGTGGGAAACGTTTGCCACGAAATCGCGGCGGGCGGATTCCATGCGGACGTTTTCGCTCTCATCGGTGCCGTAGATGATGACAAAGCGGCCGTCGTTAAGCGTCAGCGGCTTAATAACCGCCTTGAACTGGGTGACGCGGTGGCCCGTGCGGCGCTTGGGAATGGCCAGATCGACGGTGCGGGTCTCCTTGTCCTCGAAGACCTCCTGCGCGGTCTGCCACACGTCCGGGTTCACGGCGCGATCATGCACCAGGGACATCTCGTGGGCGGCGGGATTGGACATGACGATTTCTTGGCTGCGGTCCAGCACCGCCAGGGCCGTCGGCGAGCCCTGCACGGCCAAGTGCAGTACCTGGCTGACCGTCGTGACCTGGTTGGCCTCGGCATCGGTGGCTTGGCGGTAGCGCGCAATGCGCCCGCGCAGCCAAGAAATCGCCGGTAGCGCCAGCCCGCAGGCCACCACGCCGGCAGCAAAGGAAAGAATCAATTCCACGTGTCTACCCTATCCACCACAAAGTCCCCAGGGAATACTCCCCGGGGACTGTGGCGCAGTTTCTTACTTACCGCCCTGCGCAGCAACGGCGGCGGCACCGGCAGCGGCGGCTTCCGGATCCAGGTAGGTGCCACCTGGGTTTACTACGGAGCCATCCTCGGTGATCTCATACACCAGCGGGATGCCGGTCGGGATATTCAGGCCGGCAATATCGTCATCGGAGATATTGTCCAGGTGCTTGACCAGTGCGCGCAGGGAGTTGCCGTGTGCGGCGATGAGCACGGTCTCACCCTTCTTGGCGCGTGGGAGGATTTCTTCCTCGAAGTACGGCACGAAGCGGGCGACGACGTCCTTCAGGCACTCGGTCTGCGGGACCTTTTCCAGGTCCGCGTAGCGCGGGTCATTGGTCTGGGAGTACTCGGAGTCATCGGCCAGCTCCGGCGGGCGCGTGTCATAGGAACGGCGCCATGCCATGAACTTTTCCTCACCGTATTCTTCCTTGGTCTCGGCCTTGTTCAGGCCCTGCAGGGCGCCGTAGTGGCGCTCGTTGAGGCGCCAGTCGCGCACCACTGGGATCCAGTGGCGGTCGGCGGCGTTGAGTGCGATATTTGCGGTACGGATAGCGCGGCGCAGAAGAGAGGTATAGAGGACATCGGGCAGAACGCCTTCCTGCGCGAGCAGCTCACCGCCGCGCTTGGCTTCCGCCTCGCCCTTTTCGGTCAGATCTACATCGACCCAGCCAGTGAACTGGTTGGACTCGTTCCACTTGGATTGGCCATGGCGAAGAAGAATCAGCTTTCCGTTAGTCATGTCTCCAGCATGCCACGAAATTATTACCGGCGTCGGGGTTTAATCCCCAATCGCCCGCCGTTGATGGCAATCCGGGACCTTGATGCGGCTGGCTTCGTCATAGATTTCTGCGAGTGCGGCGGCGGAGCTGGCCCAGCTAAAGCGCGCGGCGTGGGCGACGGCGGCTTCGCCCATGGTGATGCGCATGGGGTCGTCGTCAAGCAGGCGGGCTAGAGCATCGGCCCAGTCGGACGGGTCATGCGAGTGCACCAGCAGGCCAGTCTCCCCGTCTGCTACGGCGATGGGCAGCCCGCCAACGGCCGCGGCCACCACCGGCGTGCCAGAAGCCTGGGCCTCCAGCGACACTAGGCCGAAGGACTCGTTATAGCTAGGCACCGCCACGATATCGGCCGCGCGGTAGATCCCCACCAGCTCCTCTGGCGGGCGGGCGCCCAAAAAGCGCACGCGCTTATCGACGCCCAACTCGCGCGCCAACTCCCTATAGGCCTCCGGCGCCGTATTGGCCCCCGACGGGCCACCGCAGATAACCACCCGCAGGTTGCGAGCCGGCTCGCGGCGGAAGAGCTCGGCCGTGGCGCGGATAAGGACCTCCGGGCCTTTGAATTTTTGTAAGCGCCCGACAAAGGCCACCACCTTGGTGTGCAGCGGAATGCCCAGCTCGCGGCGGGAACGTTCGGTATTGCGGTCTGTGCCAGGGGTAAAAAGCTCGACGTCGGCGCCGGGCGAGACTACGTGAATGATGTCGCGTTCGGCGTCGTAGTGCTCGGCCAGGTCGCGGGCTTCTTGCTCGGTATTGACCACGAGCAGGTCCGCATTATCTACCAGCTGCTGTTCGCAGATGCGGCGGGCCTCGGACTCCAAGGTGTCATCCGCGGTCCGGGAGGCGTTTTTCACCGCAGCGAGGGTATGGGCCGTATGGATGAGCGGAATGCCCCAGAGATCCCGTAGCAGCCAGCCCACCTGGCCGGAGAGCCAGTAGTGGGAGTGAATAAGGTCATATTTCTTGCCCTGCCACTTGGCAAATTGCACCATGCCGCCCGCGAAAGCGGCCAGCTGGGTAGGCAGATCCTCTTTATCCAGGCCCTCGTACGGCCCGGCGACGATATTAATGACGCGCAGGTGGGGCTCAACCTCAATGATTTCGCCCTGGCTAGGCCGGGTAGCGCGAGTGTAGACGTCCACCTCGATTCCCCGGCGGGCTAGTTGGCGGGCGATATTGAGGACGTAGACGTTCATACCGCCGGCGTCCCCCGAGCCGGGCTGCTCAATGGGGGACGTATGCATAGAGATCATGGCGATGCGCATGGCGCTCAATTCTACCGGCGCTATACTGGCCCCTGCCAGAAACCTACGCTACCGAAAGGTATAGTTTTGTCCGCATACGAATCACAGGCTTGGCTCCAGTATTACCCGGAATGGACACCGCACCACCTCGAGTATGGCGAGACCACGCTGCTGGACATTTACGACAATAATCTTGAGGTCAACGGCGATAAGCCGGCCACCTACTTTTTCGGACGCACCCAAACGTATGCGGAGCTGGACCGGCAGGTTCGCGCTGCGGCCGCTGGCCTGAAGGCCTTCGGTGTGCGCCCCGGTGACCGAGTCGCCATCGTGGCACCGAACTCGCCGCAGTACATCGCGGCGTTCTACGCCATCTTGAAGCTGGGCGCCCAGGTGGTGCTGCACAACCCGCTCTACACCGCCCACGAGCTGGAAGGGCTCTTCCAGGATCACGGCGCGCGCATCGCCATTGCCTGGGATAAGGCAGCGCCGACCTTGGAGAAGCTGCGTGCGACCACCAACCTGGAAACGGTCGTGTCCATCAACATGATCAACGCCATGCCTACCTTGCAGCGCGCCGCCCTACGCCTGCCCATCCCGCCACTGAAATCCAAGCGCGAGCAGCTATCGTCCCCGGCGCCCAATACCGTGCCGTGGGAGACCCTGGTGGGCAATGCCATCGGCGGCGACGGCAGCGATATCACCACGCCGGAGGACGTGGACAAAGACACCATCGCGCTGATTATGTACACCTCTGGCACCACCGGCGCCCCGAAGGGCGCCATGCTCTCGCACGGCAACCTGTTTTCTAACATCATGCAGGGCAAGGCGTGGGTTCCTGGCTTGGGCGATAAGCCGGAGCGTATGCTGGCCGCCCTCCCCTTCTTCCACGCCTATGGCCTAACTATGAACGTCACCCTTGCGCAGTTCATCGGCGGCGAGCTTGTCATCCTGCCTAAGCCGGATATGTCGCTCATCATGCAGTTGATGAAGAAGCACACCCCGACCTGGGTACCGGGCGTGCCGACGCTCTACGAGCGCATCGTGAAGGCCGCCGAGGATCAGGAAATCCCCATCAAGGGTGTGCGCGCAGCCTTCTCCGGTGCGTCTACCCTGCCTTCGGACACGGTCAACAAGTGGGAGAACTACACCGGCGGCCTCTTGGTGGAGGGCTATGGCCTCACGGAGTGCTCGCCGATTATTGTGGGCAACCCCATGAGCACCGACCGCCGCCCGGGCTACGTGGGCATTCCGTTCCCGGATACCCAGGTGCGCATTGCCAACCCGGATAACCTGGACGAGACCCAGCCGGACGGCGTTGAGGGCGAGGTGCTGGCCCGCGGCCCGCAGATCTTCAAGGGCTACCTCAACAATGAAGAGGCCACCGAGGCCGCTTTCCACGGCGAATGGTTCCGCACCGGTGACATGGGCGTTATGGAAGAAGACGGCTTCATCCGCTTGGTCAGCCGCATCAAGGAAATCATCATCACCGGCGGCTTCAACGTCTACCCCGGTGAGGTGGAAGAAATCCTGCGCGAGCACCCGAGCATCGATGACGTCGCCGTGGTCGGACGCCCGCGCGAGGACGGCTCCGAGGACGTCGTGGCCTGCCTCGACCTCGCCGATGGCGCCGCCCTGGACCCGGAAGGACTCAAGGACTACTGCCGCGAGCGCCTGACCCGCTACAAGGTCCCGCGCACCTTCTATCACTTTGAGGAGCTGGCCAAGGACCAGATGGGCAAGATCCGCCGCCGCGAGGTCCAGGCAGACCTCATCCGCCGCCTCGAGGCCGAACAGAATTAACATGTTCCGCCTTATCGATAGCCCCCTCGGACCCCTGTGCTTGCAGGCGAGCCCGCGGGGGCTTTCCCGCGTCGACATCACTGCGGCCAGCACCCCGCAGGAAGCGGTGGGCGGTGTGGATGAAGGGGGCGTCGATAAGCGCAGCGCGGACGTGCTCGATGCCGCCCAGGTGCAGATCGCGGAGTATTTCGCCGGCCAGCGCCGCGCTTTCGAGCTGCCCCTCGACCCGCCTGCGACGACCGACTTTCGCGCCGCGGTGCATGCGCGGCTGGCCGAGATTGGCTATGGGGAGACGGTCACCTACCGCGACGTCGCCAAGCTGCTGGGCCGGCCCGGCGCGACGCGGGCCGTGGGCAGCGCGTGCGGCGCCAATCCCCTGCTCATCGTGCGGCCATGCCACCGGGTGCTGCGCAGCGATGGCGGGCTCGGCGGCTATGCGGGCGGTCTGGACGCCAAACGCTTTTTGCTGACACTAGAAGAAAACTAGAGGGATTCCTCATATTTGGGATATGCTATCCCCTCAGAAATAGTTTTTGTAGCCAAACGAAAGGTTTTCCGCGTGTCCGCTTCCCCCTCCCGAGCCTGGCTCGAGCACTACAGCGATTGGACCCCACACACGCTGGACTACGGCGATAAAACCATCGTCGACTACTACCGCAATAACCTGCGGGTCAATGCCAATAAATCCGCCACCTACTTCTTTGGAAAGACGCAGACCTACGCGGAGCTCGATACCCAGGTGCGCGCCGCTGCGGCCGGGCTCAAGGCTTTTGGCATTCGCCCCGGCGACAAGGTAGCCATCGTGCTGCCTAACTGCCCCCAGCACGTCGCGGCCTTCTACGCGGTGCAGCTGCTTGGTGCCACCGTGGTCGAACACAACCCGCTCTATACCGCCCCGGAGCTAGAAGGCTTGCTCAATGACCACGGCGCGCGCGTGGCCATCTCCTGGGATAAAACCGCCTCCACGCTAGAAAGGCTGCGCTCGACCACCCCGCTGGAGACCATCGTCTCCGTCAACATGGTCGATGCCATGCCACCGCTCAAGCGCCTCGCGCTGCGCCTGCCCCTCCCACCGCTGGCCGCCAAGCGCGAACAGCTCACCAGCCCCGCGCCCAATACCGTGGAGTGGTCCACCCTCATCGGCGCGGCCATTGGCGGCGATGGCTCGGACCTCGATATCCCTGAGATCTCCCAAGACGATATTGCGCTCATCCTCTATACCTCCGGCACCACCGGGAAGCCCAAAGGCGCCCTGCTTTCGCACGGCAACCTCATTGCCAATGCCATTCAGGGCAAGGCCTGGGTGCCACAGATGGGCAAGCAACAAGAGCGCTTCCTCGCGGCATTGCCCATCTTCCACGCCTACGGCATGACCACGCTGTGCATCTTTAGCATCTACCTCGGTGCCGAGCTCATCTTGGTGCCCTCCCCGCAGATGCCGCTGATTATGGACATCGTCAAGAAGCGCACGCCTACCTGGCTGCCGGGCGTTCCCACGCTGTATCAGAAGATCATGGACGCGGCGGAAGAAAAGGACGTCGACTTAAGCGGCATCCGCAATGCCTTCTCCGGCGCCGCCACGCTGCCGGTAGAGATTGTGGAACGCTGGGAGGCCCTGACCGGCGGCCGGCTCGTGGAGGGCTTCGGCATGACGGAGACTTCCCCGGTACTTACGGCCAATCCCATGAACGGCAAGCACCGCCCCGGCTATGTAGGCGTACCCTTCCCGGATACGGAGGTGCGCATTGCCAACCCTGAGAATCTGGATGAAACCCAACCCGATGGCCAACCGGGCGAGATGCTCGCGCGCGGCCCGCAGATTTTCCAGGGTTATTTTGGCAATGCCGCCGCTACCGAAAAGACCTTCCACAACGGCTGGTTCCGCACCGGCGATATGGCACTCATGGAACCGGATGGCTATATCAAGCTGGTCAGCCGCATCAAGGAAATCATCATCACCGGCGGCTTCAACGTCTACCCCGCCGAGGTAGAAGAGGCGATTGCCCAGCATCCCGACGTCGTGGATGTCGCCGCCGTGGGCCGCCCGCGCCAGGATGGATCCGAGGATGTCGTCGGCTGCGTCACCCTGCGCGATGGCGCCGTGCTCGATCCCGAGGGTTTGAAGGAATTCTGCCGCGAGCGCCTGACCCGCTATAAGGTGCCGCGCACCTTCTACCACTTCGAAGATCTGGCGCGCGACCACCTGGGCAAAATCCGCCGCCACCAGGTGCGCAAGGACCTACTCGAGCTGCTGGAGGCAAAGGCCTAAACTTAGCGGCTATGGCAGATATTCACTATGGCGCTACCTTGACGGATTTCCTCGCGGCCGCCGTCGCGAGGTTTCCCCAGCGCCCCGCCACCTACTTCGCTGGCCACACGCTCACCTATGGCGAGCTCGACGCCCAGGTGGCGGCCGCGGCCGGTGCCCTGCGCGAGATGGGTGTGCGCCCCGGCGACCGCGTGGCGCTCCTGCTACCCAATTGCCCGCAGCACGTGGTGGCATTCTTCGCCATCCTGCGCCTGGGCGCGGTGGTGGTGGAGCACAATCCGCGCTATACCGCGCACGAGCTCACCCCGCTGCTCGCCCACCATGGCGCCCGTGTGGCGATTGCCTGGGAGGACATCGCCCCCACCGTGTCCGCGCAGGTTGAGACCACCATTACCGTTTCCCTCAGCGAGCCGCTTCCCCTCAGCGGCGCCCCGGTGGAGCCGCATCCTGCCGCACTTGCCGACGCCGCCCTTATCCTCTACACCTCCGGCACCACCGCCCGCCCCAAGGGCGTGGTCTTAACCCACGGCAACCTCGCGGCCAACTGCCTGCAGCTGGAAACCCAAGCCCCGCTGCGCGCTGGCCACGAGCGCTTCCTGGCCGCGCTGCCCATGTTCCATTCCTATGGCCTGACGATGAGCGTGCTCCTCGCGGTCCGCTGCGCGGCTGAGATCATCCTGCTGCCTGCCCCACACACCGACGCGGTGACCAAGGCACTTGCCGCGCGCCGCCCCACCTGGATGCCAGGCGTGCCCACCATCTACGAGCGCGCCATGGCGGCCACTCCCGCGGCCCCAGCCACCGCCGCTTCTGACGCACCCGCGGACCTCGGCGGGGTACGCTACTCCATCTCGGGCGCGGCTTCCCTCCCCTCGCGCATTATCGAGCCATGGGAGGCGCGCACCGGCGGCATGCTGGTGGAAGGCTATGGGCTTACGGAGACCTCTCCCGTGCTGACTATCAATCCCCTCGACGACTCCCGGCGCGCCGGCACCATCGGCCTGCCGCTGCCGGATACGCAGCTGCGCATCAGCGATCCTCACGACCTCAGCCGCACCCAGCCGGATGGCGAGGCCGGCGAGATCCTCGCCCGCGGCCCGCAAGTCTTTAGCGGCTACCTTGCCGACGCCCCCGCCACCGCCACCGCCTTCCATGACGGCTGGTTCCGCACCGGGGACATGGGCGTGCGCGATCCCGATGGCCATATCCGCTTGGTGGGCCGTATCAAGGAAATCATCATCACCGGTGGCTTCAATGTCTATCCCGGCGAGGTCGAGGAGGCTTTAACCTCTCATCCCGATATTGCCCAGGCCGCGGTCGTGGGCCTTCCTCGCTCCGATGGTTCTGAGGATGTAGCCGCCTGCGTAGTCCTTGCCCCCGGCGCGCAGCTCGACGAATCCGCCTTGCGCGACCATTGCCGCGGGTTGGTGGCGCGCTATAAGGTCCCGCAGCGCTTCTTTGCCATGGATGAGCTCGCCGGCGATCAGCTGGGCAAGCTGCGCCGCCGCGATGTCCAGCGCGATCTCCTCGCCCTGCTCAACCAGGGCTAGCTTTCTTCCCGCTCTCCCCGGCGCACCGCCTGTTGGTAGATGCGCTCAGAACGCTTCTCAAGGTCGTGCTGGGCGCGGGCTTGGGACTTAGCGGCGGCGTCGGAACGCGGCGGGGCCTGGATATGCCGCGCGGCGTGCAGGCCCAATTGCAGCTCCTTGGCGCGCAGGATCTCCGCATCGAGCTTGATGCCCAGAATGAGCATCGTATTTGAAAGCCACACGGCCATGAATACGGCCATGATGAGGCTGAAGGCGCCATAGACGCTGGCTCCGGCAAAGCGCTGGGTATACAGCGCAAATGCTCCCCACACCACAACATTGGTGCTCAGTGCTACGACGGAGCCTAGGGTTATCCACCGAAAGCGCGCCGGCCGCACGTTCGGGGAAAAGTGATACAAGATGGCGATCAAGCTCAGCACGATCACCACGGTGAGCGGGAAGCGCAGCCAATTCCACACTGGCATGAAGATCCCACCCAAAAAGTCCGCGGTGCCCTGCATCTCCAACTTGCCCGCGAGGGGATCGATAACGCTGCTCACGATGGTATCGCGCAGCAGGTTAGCAAAGAGCACGATGACCGCACCGATGACGAGAACAATGGTCAGCCCCCACATCAGCGCCCAGGTGCGGATGATTCCACGGCCTTCCACTCGCCCATAGACGGTATTGGCCGTGCGCGAGAAGGCGCGCACATAGGCCGAGGCCGCAAAGAGTGAAATCAGCACGGATACCACCAGAGCGAAGGTGCCTTGCGCCGTGGAACCAATGATGGAGCCCACCAGTTTTTCGGCCTGCTCCGTCATGGAACTGGGCACGTAGTCCGCAATGAATTGCGAGGTTAATTCGTGCACCTCGGCACGTCGCGAGGAGAAAATAAGCGTGGCGATGGAATAGGCAGCCAGCACCGTGGGGGCAAAGGCCATGAGCGTGAAGTACGTCATCGTGGCCGCACGATCCATCAAGGCATCATGAAAGAAATCGGCCCACACGCGGCGCACCACCAGCCCCCAGCTTTCCTTACGCAAGCGGTTGCCGCGGGCCAGGGGATCTACTTCCTCGGTATGGCCCGCAATCTTGACCACGGTGGGCGCGGTGCTGGGCACGATCTTATCCGCCCCCTCGTACTCGGATTCGCTCACCGGAGTGGCCGCGGCGCTCGACGGAGTGCCGGCAGGCGGGCGGCCGGCAGGCTGTTCGCCGGCGGGCTGCTTACCTTCAGGCTGTTCGGCAGAAGGCAAGTCCCCAGGGGTGCGTGCGGCGCCGGGGGCCTCGGCGGCGTCGTCGAGAGTGCTCATATTATCCCAGCGTATGGGGTAAAGAATCTATTTCAGGAAGTGACACTCAGCCGTGATTACACTGGAGAAGCATGACTGACCAGAATGAAAAGAAGCTCAACGTTAAGTCCTTCGAACTCGACCACCGCCTAGTCAGCGCGCCATATATCCGCGTGGCCGACCGCACGGATTTGGGCGGCGGCGTCGAAATCATCAAGTATGACCTGCGCTTTTGCCAGCCTAACCAGGACCACCTGGACACCAAGGCGCTGCACTCGGTGGAGCACATGATGGCAAACTTCATGCGCAATTACACCGATAAGCTCATCGGTTTCGCCCCGATGGGCTGCCGCACCGGCTTCTACGCCATCACCAACGGCATGGAACAGGACGAGCTGCTGCGCGCGGTGGAAGGCGCGCTCAACGATATTCTTAACGCTACCGAGGTACCGGCCGCCAACGAAGAGCAGTGCGGTTGGGGTGCGCACCACAGCTTGGAGGGCGCGCAGGAGGCGGCCCGCGCATTCCTGGGCGCTAAGGATGAGTGGCTCCAGGTCATGGCGGCCTAAGCGAGTCGCCGGCGCGAGAGGCGCCGAACTGAAAAAGCAGCCACGATAGACCCGAAAACCGCGTGGTTAAGGGCGCTATCGTGGCTGCTTTGTAGGTTTTATTCCCCAGAGACTCGGGGCGAAAGCGCGCTCGCGCGCTACTCGTCGAGGGAAAGGCCTATCCACACGGGTTCTGGCACGAGTTCCACGCCGAAGGTCTCGTGGACGCCGTCACGGATGGTGCGGGCGAGGTTCACAATATCGGCGGCTGTGGCCTCGCCGCGGTTGGTCAGCGCCAGCGTGTGCTTCGTCGAGAGCGTGGCCCGGCCGGAGCCCGGGTAGCCCTTGGCAAACCCGGCGCGGTCAATGAGCCAGGCGGCGGATAGCTTTTCCCGGCCGGTATCGGCAGAGGGGTGGCGGGGCATGGAGTCTGCGGTGGCATCGCCAAGCGAGGCACGGACCTTGGCCTGGACGGCGTCGGCAAGAGCGGAGTCCACCACCGGGTTGGTAAAGAAAGAGCCGGCGGACCAGGTGTCATGGTCGGTGGGGTCGAGCACCATGCCCTTGCCGCGGCGGAGCTTGAGGACCTCCTCGCGGACCTCGGCTACGGGGCGGCGCTCGCCAGGATTCTGGGTGAGCTGACCAAAGCGCAGTGGGCGGGAAAGGCCCTCGGTATCGAGCTGGAGCTCCACCTCCAGCACCACGGCGCGGCCGGTGAATTTCAGGTTGGAATAGCGGTAAGCCAGGTCCAGGTCGGAGGCGGGGACCCATTCATCGCTATCGGTGCGGCGGTTATAAAGGCGCACGCGGCTAAGGACCTCGGAGATTTCCGCGCCGTAGGCACCCACATTCTGCACGGGAACCGCGCCCACGGTGCCGGGGATGCCGGAGAGGCACTCGATGCCGCCTAGGCCAAGCTGCACGGAGCGAGCCACCACGTCATCCCAGACGGCACCCGCCTGTGCGCGCACCATTCCGGTCTCGGTGTCCATGGAAACCTCGTCGAAATCGAGGATGACCGCGACGAGATCCACGGCGCCATCGGCCACCAAGAGGTTGGAGCCGCCGCCAACGACGATGAATTTCACTTCGGTGTGATCAAGGGCACGCACCACGGCAACGGCGGCCTCCGGCTGCGAGCAGCGCAGTGCGGCCTGCGGTTTTCCGCCTACACGCAGCGTAGTCAGGTCCGCGAAGGTGGCGGCGGGGTCCAGTTCTACGCCGTCGATCGCTGTGAGCTGTTGCGTCAAAGATTTATCAAGCACGCCTACCAAGGTAGTCTGTTAGGCATGTCAACCCGTAGTGAAAACACCGTAACCATCAATCACCCCATCGAAAAGGTTCACAAGGCGCTGCTCACCAAGGAATACTGGGAGTATATCGTGGCCAACCTCTCCCCCGAGGCGGGCCAGGTGCACGACTTCAGCGATAACGTAGCCACCCTCTTCGAGGTTCTGCCGACCACCCTGCTGCCAGAGGCAGTGCGCGCCATGGTCTCCCAGGACCTGAAGGTCAAGCGCGTGGTTACCGTGGGCGAGCTCAACGGTGAGGCTGCTGACGTCAACTACACCGCGGATGTCAAGGGCACCCCGGTTGATTTCAAGGGCGATATCTCCCTGGCCGGCGAGGGCGAGATGACCAAGCTGTCCTACGTCAATGAGATTTCCGTCAATATCCCGATGATGGGCGCCGCCATCGAGCCGAAGGTGGGCGAGTCCCTGGCCGAGCTCTTCGACAACGAGGGCAAGCTGACCGAACAGTGGATTTCTGAGAACGCCTAAGCACTCAAGACCCAATATCTATGGCCGACCACGCACATAATCTGCGCGCTAGCGCAGCTGCGGGTCGGCCTTTTGGCGTTATTACCCGCGGCACCACCAACCACAACCGGCTGCGGCGCTGCGATAGGTGGATGCTTGCGCACCCGGAGATTTCCGCGCTGCTTAGGCACGTGGATACGCCGCTGGCGCTGGATGTGGGCTACGGGGCCTCGCATGCGACCACCGTGGAGTGGGCAGGGTGGCTGCGCCGAGCGAATCCGCAAGTAGACGTGCGCGGGCTGGAGATCCACCCGGACCGGGTGCTGCCGCCGCGCGATGGCGTGCGCTTCGAGCTGGGCGGTTTTGAGCTGGCCGGCTACCGGCCGCAGCTGGTGCGCGCGTTTAATGTGCTGCGCCAGTATGACGTGGACCAGGTGGAAGAGGCCTGGCAGACGGTATGTTCCCGCCTCGCCCCAGGCGGTTTCTTTGTGGAGGGCACCTGCGATGAGCTCGGCCGGCGGGCCGCCTGGTTGCTGCTCGATGCCCATGGTCCGCGAACGCTCACCCTGGCGTGGGACCCGTTTGACGTGGCGCGTCCTTCCGATATTGCCGAGCGCCTGCCCAAAATCCTCATCCACCGCAATGTGCCCGGCGAGCCCATCCACGAGCTGCTTCAGGCCGCCGACGAGGCTTGGGACCGCGCGGCCGGCTGGGCGCCTTACGGTCCGCGCGTGCGCTGGCGTAGGGCACGCGCCATGCTTGCCGACGCCCCCTTTAACATCCACCCCGTCCGCCGGCGCCTGCGCGATAATGTGCTCACCGTGGACTGGGAATCGGTGGCGCCGCAAGGTTAAAAATGTACTGTTAACTTCGCCGCAGACTTTGCCCCGTGCCGTCTCATGCGCCACACTGGTACGCATGGCTTCGAAGAAATCGGCGGGTTCGCTCGCCTGGAAAATCATCATTGGCATCCTCGTAGCACTCCTCGTGCTCATCCTGCTGGCCGAGTTCGGCCTGCGCTGGTTCATCGGCAACCAGATGACATCGCAATTCAACGAGGCCGCTGAGCAAGAGGGCATCCAGGTCAAAGAAGACCCCTCCGTCAGCTTCGGCGGCAGCCCGCTCCTGCTGGGGTTGTTTAAGGGCTCCATTTCCCAGATGGATATGACCACGCCGTCCACCCTGCAAATCGACGGCACTGAGATCAAGGGACAGCCTGCCTCCGAGATCCACGTGGAAGACATGAGCACGGACCAGGACAACCCAGTGGCCGGCAAGCTGCGCGCTTCTACCACCGTGCCGGATGACTACCTGCTGGCGTCCTTCCAGAAGGGCATTTCCGAGCAGGCAGGCAGCGAGAAGATAGGCAATATGGTGGTTACAGAGATCACCGCCAATGAACAGGACCATGCGCTGGACGTGAAGTTCGCCGGCGGCCTAGCCAACCTTTCGCTGGAGCCCACTGCCCACGATGGAAAACTGGAGATCCGCGCCACCGAGGCCTCCATCTTCGGCCTCGAGCTGCCGGACCAGGCCACCGAAGCCATCTCCTCCGCGCTGCAAAACGGCATGTCGGATCAGTTCGTAGGCTCGGACATGAACGTCGATTCCGTGGAGGTGCTCGATGGCGAGCTCAAGCTCACCATCACCGGCACTGATGTTCCGATGAACGACATGGATAAGCTGGCCGGCGGCGAGGGCACCACCGGCAATGGTGGGGCCAACAATGGCGCGCCGCAGCAGGACGCGCAGAAGGAAGCCGCCTAAACCAAAGCAACGGGAAATTCGAGGACCGGAAGCGTGGCAGCGGCCAACGCCGGTCCTTTTTTCATGCCTTCTTCACCGGCACCGGATTCCGCGCGGTCCCCGGCCGCAGAGCTGCGCACAATGAGGCGCTGATAGCCGGCCTGCTGTGCAGCCGTAACCGCGGCATCCGCGGCTTCGGCCGCATCTGCGCCCACAGCCTCCGGCACGATGAGGCCCAAGCGGGCCGGATCCGGGCAGGCCTCGCGGATGGCGATGAGCTCGGAGAGCACGGCATTGGCATCCGTCACGGTCTCATCGAGGCTGACCCACACCTCGCTGGCGCCGGATTGGATGGCCAAGCGCGCCTCAGAGGCCTTGATGAGCGTGTGGTGGCGGCCGGTGGGATAACCGGCGACGGAGATGATATCGGCCGCGCCGGCCCCCGCGGCGAGGGAAACATGGTGCGGGGAGACCACGACGGTGTTATCGGCGGCGCGGTCCTTGACCAACGCGGCCGGGGCAGCAAGCAGGTTAAGCATTAGTAGCTGTAATCGCCGTTGATGATGGCCTTGAGCTGCGGGCGCACATCAAACCAGTACACGCCGGTAATGACCGTGCCGATCCAGGACAGGAATGGCATGCCGGTGGCCATCGCTACGGCCGAGCCCGCCAGGAGGCCAACCCACACCCACTTGCCCTGACGGTCGCCGGCGCGGAAGGCATCCTCGCGCGTGGCGGCGGCAAGCACCGCACCGACGATGGCGGTCAGGGTGAGGATTTGGAAAATGATGGCATCAAAGCGGAATGCGAGATATAGAAGGATATCCATGCAGATTAATTCTTCGGGTCGTCGGTATCGATTACTTCGCCATCGATAATATTATCGCCCTGCGAAGGAGCCGAATTCTGGCCGGGGCGCGCGCCGTTCTTCTTTTCCGCGCGACGGGCCTGGGCGGAATTATAGGCATCCATAACGCCCCCACGGGTCTCCTGATAGGCGGTGGAGAACTTGCCCTTGGCGTCAGCGAAAGACGCGGACTCGCGGGTGCCGTCCGCGGCCTTCTTCAAGGAAGCACCAAATTCCTTCGCGGTGGCGGTGGCCTTGTCCACTAGGCCATCCTTGCCGGTGGCGCCGTAGGGGCTTTGTGCCTGCGCGCCATGAGCGTGCTGGGTGCGCTCTTCTTGCAGGCGGCCGCCGAAGTCCTTGGCTACCTCAAAAGCAGCGCTGCCGGCATCCTTCAGGGAATCGAAAATCTTCTTATTATCACTCATTGCTCATTACTCCTTGTGTCTAAGCACCAAAGATAAGGTGGTTGATCGCGAATATCACCAATCCTGCCAGGGAACCGACGATAGTGCCGTTCAAACGAATAAATTGCAGGTCCTTGCCCACCATGAGCTCGATATTTTGGGAGGCTTCCTCCGCATCCCAGCGCTTGATGGTCTCTGGGATAATAGCGATAATTTCCGGCGCGAATTTCTCCACCGCGTAGCGCGCGGCTTTATCCACGAGCGCATTGGCCTGGGCCAGGAATTCGGAGTCCTCGAGCAGGCGGTGCGCCAACTCCTTTACCTTCGCCGTAATCTTCTGGCGCAGGAAAGACTCCGGATCATTGAGCTGATCAATGAGCGTGGTGGATACCGTACGCCACATGGCAGCCGGTGCCTGCTGGGCTTGGTCGGAGGCGAGCATCTCTTGCTTGATTCCCTCGATGCGCCCTCGCATGTCCGCATCCCACTGCAGATCCGAGGCCAGCTTGGACAGGTTGCGGCGAATGGCCAGGCGGGCCTCGTGGTTGCCATTGCGGCGCACCTCATCGGCGAATTCCACGAGCTCGGTATAGACCTTCTCCCCCACCATCTCGCGGGCAAAGCGCGGCGCCCATCCCGGCATGCGCTCGTCGATGGCGGTGACCACGGTGGGCTCCATGCTCAGAATCTTGCCGTGTGCCCACTCAATGAGGTCGTCTTCCAGCGGTCGAGCCTTGCCGTCAGCAATATAGCCCTCCAGCAACCTACCCAGCGGCGGGCCCCACTCGGGCTCGGCCAGACGGTCCATGACTTGGGTGCGGATGAATTGCTCTGCTTCTTCGGGGTCGAGATCCTCCACCACGCTGGCGGCACGCTCACCAATCCACGCGGAGGCCTCCTCCGCCTTGCCGGGTTCCACCCCCTGGCGCGCCAGCCATAGCGGCAGCTCCGCCTCCCGCACCTTGGCGCTAAGCGCATCTGCGGTAAGGAAGTTCTCCTCCACAAAGTCACTTAAGGCATCGCCCACGCGGTCCTTATTATTCGGAATCAGCGCCGTATGCGGGATGGGCAGCCCCAACGGCCGGCGAAATAGCGCGGTCACCGCAAACCAGTCCGCCAGGCCACCCACCATGCCGGCTTCGGCCGCTGCACGCACGTAGCCCACCCATACCGGAGCTCCGCTTTCCGACGCCTGCCACCACGAACACCCCAAAAAGATCACCGCCGCACCAATCAGGAACGACAGCGCAATCGCCTTCCACCGGCGCAGGTCCGCACGCCGAGCCTCCTGATTGCCAGCCTGCGGCACGGGAGCAGCACCCGACGAGGCCGTTGCCGTAGCCGTTTCGAGGCTGTCGTCCGCGCGGTGCGTCATGAGTTCTCCTTGAGGTTGTGAAGGTGTATTCGGGCTTCGGCCATTAAGACTAGTGTGTACTTAAAAGCACGCGACCTCTGCCTTCAGTAGTTAAGTTTATGAACGAAGAATGTGAGCATCATCCTGAAGTCAGGTTCCTTGGAAGGCGTCTTAGAGTACCTAGGGGTTCAGGAAACCACATTTTCGCTAGAACTCGGTTCATTAATTATGGACGCCTGCCAATGCCCTCTTCGGGTTCAAAATTGATCCTCACGGAAACAGCCCGCACGTCCGGTGTCGACAATGCCACGGACGACTTCTTCCCGTTCATTGACACCATTGACCTTGCCAAGCAATTATTGGGCCTGGCCTAACGGCTCGTTGGGCTGCCGCCCAGATCAATAGATTTGGTTGCCACCAAACGCCCTTCATTACAGGTACGTCGTGAAAGAATTAACAACTAAGACTTACCTACCCACCTTAGAAAGCCATGACTACACCAGGATCCCTGATCACTCGCCTGGCGTCTCCAGACGCCACGGGGCGCACTGAAGCCGACATTCAGTCCGACATTAAGACCCTACTGATTACCTCCGACTTTGACCTGGACACCCCACGGTTGGAAGAGCAGATCGGTGACGGATCTCGCCGACGAATCGACATCGCCACCGGCGCTACTGTCATCGAAGTGAAAAAGCGGCTCACCAATGAGACCGCCGACGCTGACTACATCAACCAACTCGCTGGCTATGTCACCACCCGCATGAGTCAAGATGGTTCCCGCTACAACGGAATCCTCACCGACGGGAAAACCTGGTGGCTGTTCGAGCAGTCCCCCGCCGATGGCTCCTTCGCTCGGCGCAGCACCTTCGAACTTTCCCCCGGGGCCACCGGGGTCGGCCTTGTCGAATGGCTCCAAGCCGTGCTAGCTACTCGGAGCAACATCACCCCCACCCACACCAACATCGAAAGCCTGCTCGGAGCCTCCTCCCCCGCCTACGGCCAGGACGTTGCCTACCTACTGGATTTGTATGCCCAAGTTCGCACCAACCCCACTGTGGGATTGAAACGCGACCTGTGGGCACGTTTGCTGCGCAGTGCGCTGGGTACCGGCTTCGACACGGACAGCGACAAACTGTTCATCGATCACACCCTGCTGGTGGTTGAAGCCTCTGTGATCGGTCACGCCGTGATGGAGCTTCCCCTCGACGATCTGCTCCAACACCCCGAGCGCCTGCTTAGTGGTGACGAGTTCCGGCAGGCCGGGATCTACAATGTTATCGAGTCCGGCTTCTTCGACTGGATTCTTCTTGCCGAGGGAGGCCAGCAGTACCTTTCCCGCATCGTGAAACGCATTCAAATGTTCGACTGGTCAGACATTGACCACGATGTGCTGAAAATCCTCTACGAGTCGGTTATCAACGCCGATGTGCGAAAAGGCATGGGCGAGTACTACACCCCCGACTGGTTAGCTGAAGGGGTCACTGCCAAGGTGCTGGATAAACCGTTGGAACAATCCGCCCTCGACCCGGCCTGCGGCTCAGGCACGTTTCTTTTCCAAGCGATCCGGCGGATCATCACTGCCGCCGAAGCCGCCGGGTGGGACTCTCCCACAATCGTCGAGCACGTCCAAAGCCACGTTTTTGGCCTCGACATCCACCCCGTCTCCGTGCTTTTGGCCCGTGTGACCTACTTGCTTGCTCTCGGCGAGCACCTCCACGACCGTGAGGAGGTGTGGGTACCGGTACACTTGGGGGACTCGATGCAGTGGTATCAACCCGGCGACCACGAGGAAAACGTCATCACCATCAACACCGAAGGCGTTGACCTGGCCGATGTTCAAAACGCCACCTTGTTCTCCATCGCCCGCACCCTCGCCTTCCCCCTGAACTCAATGGGTGACACAGACACCTTCGACCAGTTGGTTACCGCCATGACCGACCGGGCGAAAGAATACACGGACCCCACGGCACCGCGACCCGAGGTTAATTCGGTCCTCAGGAAGTTCGGAATCGCTCCGGGCACCAAGGACTACACTCTCCTGGCGGAAACTTTCGCCACCCTCTGCGACCTCAATGCCGAAGGTCGCGACAGTATCTGGGGCTTCTACATCCGCAACCAAGTTCGCCCCCTGTGGCTATCCATGCCCAGCAGGCGAGTCGATGTACTCATCGGCAACCCACCGTGGGTGGCCTACCGGTACATGACCCCCGATCTTCAAGAGAAGTACCGAGCCTTCGCTAACCGCTACAACCTATGGCATGGCGGTAAAGTCGCCACCCAACAAGACCTGGTGGGACTGTTCATCACCCGAAGTGCAGCCAAGTACCTCAACGATGGTGGAACCTTCGGCTTCGTCACCCCGCTGGCTGTCTTGTCGCGGAAAGCCTACGAAGGCTTCCGGGCCGGTCGATGGGGAACGTACCTGCGCGGTGAGTTCACCGAAACCTGGGACTTAGACAAGATGCGCCCACGTGGGTTCTTCCCCGTCCCCTCGGCAGTGGTGTTCGGCACGAGGCATACTTTCCATGACCCCACCAAGTTCAGCGAGGAACCCGCCTGCGGGTTCCCACCTACCAAGAAGGTGCTGTCAGGACTGCGGGTCCGCAACGACTGGCCGGCCACCTACGAAGCGTTGACCATCACCGAGGCAAAAAACGTCGAATTGGGCACCGATGCTGGTGACCGCTCCCCCTACAACGAGGTCGTCGTCAACGGGGCCACGATATTCCCAAGGATGTTGTTTTTCGTCGAGGAACAAACCCAAACAACCTCCCGGCTAGGCAGGACGCACGGAACCACCACAGTGGAGTCCTACCGCACCAATCTGGAAAAAGAACCGTGGAAGTCCCAACCGTCCTGGTCAGCCACCCTGCCCAGCAGGTATGTCTTCGACGTTCACCTCGGCTCCACGATTGTCCCCTTCGGCCTATTGGAGCCGTGGCGGGCAGTGCTGCCCATTGATCGACAGCAGTTGATGGACGAGCAGCAGCTCAACAACGCGGATAACAGTATGCGGGACTGGTGGCGTGACGTGTCCCAGCGCTGGGAGACCAACAAAACCAAGCAATCCAAGCTCTCATTGATGGATAACCTGGATTACCAGCGCAAGCTATCGAAGCAGCTCAACGCCGTTAAACACCGCGTACTTTACAGCGCATCCGGAAATACTGTCGCCGCTGCTCGAATCGCCGACCCACGAGCAGTAATCGAGCACAAGCTGTACTGGATGCCCGCTAACGGCAAGGAAGAAGCGAGGTACCTTACCGCGATCCTTAACGCACCGGTGACGACCGAACTGGTAGCGGTATATCAGTCTCGTGGCTTGTTTGGTGGACGTGATTTCGACAAGAACGTATGGCGGTTGCCGATCCCGAAGTTCGACTCGGCCGATCCGCTACACACGCGGCTGGTTGATCTCGCAGCCAAAGCTGAGGAAGTCGCAGCCGGGGTGGACGCGGGAACCTACGGTTTCCAGAAACACCGCCAGCTCGTGCGTAAAGCGCTTGCCGAGGCCGGGATTACCGAGCCAATGAACGCGGCCGTGAAAACCCTTTTGGGCGAGAACGACTAGAAAAAGGGGCGTGGTCGCCTGTGGAGTTGCCGCGCCCACGCCCCTCTTTCCTTTTTACTCACGCAGGACTCTCGCGGGAACTGGCCGCACTGCTCATCTCCTTTGGTCTACTAGCCCTGTGGACTGGCATTTTCGGAATCCGATTAAACGTAAGAACCAGCAGATAACACTACATACCGGCGGACATATGCTTTAGCATATGTCCTGCCATATAGCGGCTTGACGGGTGTATATTTACCAATTCTTACCAACTTTGTTGCAGTGGCAAACCCAAATGTTGCTGGGGTAGCTGGGGTGCTGGCTTATGGATGGCTGGAGGGGAGAATTGTTGCGACGGTCTATATTTGGAGTATGAATTCGTCTTCTAAATTCTCTCTATCTGGCTGGCGTCTTGCCGTAGCGCTCGTAGTCTCTTTCATTCTCGGAATCATTACGATGATCGCTTTTGCTTTTGCTGTCGGCGATGATGAAGAGTCTTCATTTACGGACCAGCAAATCTCGGATACGCAGCATATTCGGGAGCAGTTTGAGAACTAACCCTTTCAGCCCCTTTGCGTGCATTCCCCACCTTCCAGTCAGCTTGATTTCTTAGTGAGGGGCGCTTTCTTTTAACGGGTGGAAGTGGGGGTGAGCAGTAAAGAAAAGCGCAATGTCGGGGTACTATAAAATTCTTCCATCCCCTGTTCTCTCAAGGAGATTTCTCATGAAAAAGCGAGCACTCGTCGCGGCTCTATGCTGCCTCTCTACCGCCTCGACAGCAGTTGTTGCTGCTCCGGTTGCTACGGCTCAGACCGCCACCGCGAACAAGACCATGGCTGACCAATACCAGCCCACCTTTACCGAGCCGCAGAATCCATTCGGAGCGAACGGCGACGTGGAAACTTTGGGAATTAACAACGTTCCACAGGGGACGAAGCTAACCATTATTAATCCAAACTTTGGAGACGGTGAGGGGAGAGAGCAAGACGAGCTCTTGGTTAAAGTTTACGATAACAGCATTTGGCTGCATCTTTTTTCACAATATAAAGACTTGAAGAAATCAATCTCTAATACTGTGAAGTTCTTGGTTGAATACCCCGACGGATCGGCCGAGCTGATAGACCATACCTTTACTGTCCATCCAGTAGAAAAGCTCCTGTATTTCCCCTTCTTCGAGAACTTAGTGGTCCCAGTAGGAGAGACCTCGCAGCTGAAAGTAGTTGGAATGCCGGATTCTGCCTCGGTGGACCTTATTGGTGGACCAGAAGGCTGGAATGTAAAGCAGGAGGGAAATACGTTTACTGTCACTCCTCCGGCCGAGGGAAACGGGGAGTTTGTCTACAAGGTAACTTTCTCTGACGGAACCTCCAAGATTGCCACCAGCAATGTATGGGCGGAGAAAGATCCCAAGAACGCCGATAATCCTGTGCGTCCGGGAAACAATGACTCAAGCGCATTAGCCCCATCGGAAAGTGAGAACCCCGTAGCCCCTGGAGATGATTCAGGTATGACACAAAGCGGGAATATTGGCCCTTCTGACCACGGAAACAACGGTGGTTCTTCCACGGTTGGAATTATTGCCGGGATTATCGGCGCAGTACTCGCTATCGCATTGTCCATTGGCGGTGCAGCCTTCGCGGGTCTTATCCC
Source organism: Corynebacterium sp. ACRPF (assembly GCF_022347395.1). Taxonomy (NCBI): domain Bacteria; kingdom Bacillati; phylum Actinomycetota; class Actinomycetes; order Mycobacteriales; family Corynebacteriaceae; genus Corynebacterium; species Corynebacterium sp. ACRPF. Next base: position 56,410 of record NZ_JAKRNB010000012.1, on the reverse strand, counting down.
CGGTCTCAAGCTCCCCTTCTAAAAAGGGAAAATAGGAGCGCTTCCGACTGTGGGGCGCTCTTTTTTGCTCGACGAACGTTACTCGAATGAAGAACGTGCAGGTAGTTCTACATTATCGGAAATATATGCTTTAGCATATGGTGTAACATGCGCTATAACATATGCCAAGACATATAGCGGGGCTGACGGGCGCGCTTATTCATCCTTTATAGCTGTGACCAGCCTGCTAAAAAGCCTGGCCACCCCGTTAAGGATGTCCAGGCTTTTCTCTGTTTGTCTTTCGTCTGAATGGACGAATTCGCAGTCAGGAATGTCGAGAAGTGAAAACTAATCGTCTACCTTTTCGTAGGAGCGACCATGGGCAATGATTGTATCGTCTTTCGTTGAAAACGATTCCTGGTTTCCGATAGCGCCCTTTTCTTCCATTTCTTCATCGCGGCTATCTTTGTCGCCTGGTACTCCAGCGTGCTCTAGGGTAAAAACTTTGTTCTCCTGATCGATGGAGCCGCTCAGTACTGCCCCTTCTATCGAGATTTCGTACGAGTCTCCGTCGATGACGATTGTTGAGGGGCCGTCTGGCCCAGTGTATTCGTAGGTGCCGTCCAGATTGTCCCCGCCGCAGGCGGCTAAGGACAGGGAGCACCCAAGGATGAGCCCAGCGGCAGTGAGTGAACGAAAACGCATGAAACCTCCAAAATGAGAACAGGAATAGGACATGATAAGGATACAAGGTCAAAAGGGCGTCGTGTCGAAGAGGCTTGAAAAGAGGGGCTTCGTATATACCCCTAATTGATACCGCGTTAGGTGTTTTTCAACGCCCGATACACCGTAGGACGGGTAACTCCGAATTCCCGCGCCAAGGCTGCTTTCGACTCCCCCGCCAGTACGCGCCGCTTAATCTCCGCCACCTGTTCTGTGCTTAGAGCTGGTTTGCGGCCTTTGTACTTGCCGGCCTTTTTCGCCAGCGCAATCCCCTCCGCCTGGCGCTCGCGGATAATGGCCCGCTCAAACTCCGCGAAGCTACCGAGAATGCCGAGCACTAAATCCGCACGCGGATCCGTGGTGTCTTTCGCAAAGATAAGATTCTCATGCAGGAAAGTGACAGTCACACCTTTGTTGGTGAGTTCATCAACAATACCGCGCAGATCCCTAAGAGACCGGGCGAGACGATCGATCGACGACACGACGAGTTCGTCACCGTCGCGCACATACGCCATACACTCGACAAGCCCTGGGCGGGCAGTCTTGGTGCGGCCGGAAATCTTATCTTCAAAGAACTGGTAAATCCTGCCGGAAGCATTGAGTAGTTCTTTCTGGCGCTGATTATTCTGCTCCACCGTCGAGACCCGGATATAGCCCACCCGCTGCCCACGCGAGCCGGAGTCCTTGAGCGTGCCAAGTTTTTTGTGTGTGGGGTTAGGTTTATAGGTATTTGTCGAAGCGGTCGGGGTAGGCCACGGCCATTTGGTTGATGGCTTGTTTCCAGCCGGAAACTCGGGCTCCTTCCATGAGTCTGCCGGCTGTCGCTGAGACTCGTTTGCCCTGCTTCGCCCTCTTGGCAGCTCGTTTGTCCTCAATATTGCAGATCATCAGCCACAGCGTTTTGAGCGCTGATTCATCGTTGGTGAACTGCACCCTGTTGCGGGTAGCTTTACGCAGCTCATTGTTAAACGACTCAATGGAGTTCGTCGTATAGATTACCTTTCTCGCTGCTGGTGGGAACTGCAGAAACGGTACGAAACGCGCCCACGCATCCCGCCAGACCTTGACTGAGCGGGGGTATTTTTCTCCCAATTCAGAGGCTTCAAATTCGTCTAAAGCAGCACGGGCTGTGGACTCGTCTGTGGCGGTGTAGACCTTCTTCAACGCGGCTGATACAGCCCGGCGATCCCCGTAGGCTACCCACCGGTTCGCGGCACGAATCAGGTGCACGATACAGGTTTGCACCATAGAGTTCGGCCACGTTGCTTCAACTGCTTCTGGTAGACCTTTAAGCCCGTCACAGCAGACGATAAAGACGTCTTTAACCCCACGATTGGAAAGATTGGCGCATACCTGCGCCCAAAATGAAGCGCCTTCTTCCTTGGCGATCCACAATCCTAAAATGTGTTTGATGCCGTCAAGGTCTACACCGATTGCCATGTACGCAGACTTGTTGACTACCCGGCCGCCATCGCGGACTTTAATGCGCAGCGCGTCCAGGAAAATGACCGGGTAGAACTCGTCTAGCTGGCGGTTTTGCCAGACCATAACCTCATCCAAGACAGCGTCAGTAACCGCGGAAATCGTCTCATGGGAAATATCGACACGCATCGCAGTTGCCATATGGTGCTGGATGTCCCTAATTGTCATCCCACCGGCATACAAGCTGACAATCATGTCATCGACATCAGTTAAACGTCTCGAGCCTTTAGGGACCATAGTTGGGATAAACGTCCCAGTCCTGTCTCTGGGAATATCCACGGTGACCGGCCCGTAGTTAGAATCCACGGTCTTTGTGTACGACCCGTTGCGGTGATTGTCTGTCCCAGCTGCAGCTTTGCCGCTCCTATCGCCGGGCTCGTAGCCAAGGTGGGCATCCATCTCGGCATTCAAACCCCTGGTAATCGAGGCTTGTAGCATGCCCCGAACTAGGTCGTTGGCATCCGTTGTAGACGTGCCTAGGTCATCAATCAGTTTCGCGATGTCAGGGTTAGCAAGAAGCTTCTTTTCAATCTCATCAATCTTGGCCTTATCAGCCGGATCTCGTCTCGCCACAGTAGTCAATCTGGTCCATCTCCTTATGCGGGTTAGGTACCCACACACAAACCACCAGACACTCTCGAGTCCTTGGCCATTAGTCTTCGCCCCGCGAGGGGTTAAAGGCAGCATTCTCCTGTTCTATGACCGCATCACGATACGACTCAACCACCCGCGCCAAGTCAGACAACTGTGCCCCGTCGAGACCATCAGCGTCAGCAAGCAAAGACTGCACAATCCTGCCCAACGCCTGCTGCCCCGACGACAACCCACCATGCAGATCCTTCACCCGCGCCAACGCGGGCACAGAGTCAATTTGACTTTCAATATGGAAACCATCCGACGACAACACCACACTCACCACTTTCTGTAAACATAAGGCCTAAACCCCGCTAGACACATGTAAAAAAATTCTAGGAACGGCCCTATTTACAGGAAACATTCCGCGTCAAACCGGCGTAACAATAGGGTGTACCTTAAACAACTGGTATTGACTGTTCGTTTAAAGAGGAGTGTTTATGGTTAGAAGCAAAGATGAATCTCAACCCACACAAGAAAACAAAACTCCCCCTGCGAAGGGGGGTAAAAAGACTATTCCACTGAAAGGGAGAGTGAAGGTTTACTTTGGGATTAATATCTTCCTTATTTTTCCTCCTCTTGGAGTCTTCATTTTGGATTGGTGGGATTTATGTAAGCACTCTAAAAACAGTGAAGAGGTATGGGCGGGTGCTGCTATTATGGTCCTCTCTTTCATTAGTGGCGTCATATTCTTGACTAGAGCTAGATGGATAAAAAGAGTTAATAACCGCGGGTTCCGGGTGACTAAGAATCCGGACGACTATGCACTCGAAAGAACTACTCTCTTGGCGTGGGTTTTGTTGCTCATTTTCCCAATAATTATCGAGGGTGTCGACGGTGCTTCGGGGATAGGTGCAATTACGAAGTGGGCTGCTGTCCTGGCTTTTTGGACCCCCATCGTTAGCATTGTCGGTTCAAGCTGGGGAAAGCTGAAAGCAACAAAACCTAACAGAGACAAAATTATTTGGCCGTGTAACTGGGGGAATGAAGCGTCTGAAAAACCAGAACGTGAGAACCGTGAAGGGGGCGGAAAAGGAATAGATAAGACCCGCTGTCTCTCTCCAAAAAACTTGTATAAGACTGGAAATCTTGGATTAATCCTAGTTCAAGCCCTGTTGTTCTTTGCCGTAAACTTCCTAGCTATCTTCTCCGATTTGTGGGTACGGCTCCCCGGTTGCAAGGCAATGGTGTTTTTCGGAGTTTATTTAATCCTATTTCTCGGTTGTTCGAGCCTGTATTTCGTTCCCGTCCACGACAAGGGCACGAAACCCCCGTGGCTGATTATTAGTCTAGTTGTCATGGCCGCTACACCGGCCATCCCAGCTGGGGTCGAACAGCTCGCCACGTCTGGAGTGGTGAATTCCCTATGGTGGAAGCTTGTAAAACTGCTTATCGGCACCGTCTGTCAGATTGTCGCAGGATATATTGCATGGAAGGCGACAGAACTGATACCAACGCCTGCCGTTAAGCAGAACGGTAAGGAGAATGATGAAGGAGCGGCGTGACGGACATTGTGCATGAAGCCCAGGACACGCACCTGTGCGTTTTGTTTATTGGGGCGCACGGGGATGCTGGAGATTACGAGTAGGCACTAGACGCCGCCAACAGTGCCGCCAAGCACCTACAGGTAATACAAGCGGAGTTACCTGCCACTTCCCCACTGGCCCGCGACGCCGCCATACTCGCTAAGTTTGTGCGCGCAGCACAACGGAATCTGTCTCAACAACGGCCCGCAGATAATCCCGACGAACTTCTAGACTTAGCCACGAGCCTCAAAGAGTCGCTGGAAGGGACAGATATGCAACAACCCCCGCCTCCCTGCATGTCATGCATGCTGGTGGAGGCGGGGGTTGCGTACTAAAGAAACGATTTAATTGGCTCGGCCGGTTTCCTTGCGGTACTTGCGGTAGTAGCGGCGGCCGTAGTGGACGGTGCCTACTGCAGCAATGGCCACAATGACTAGGGCGATGATGCCGATGATCATGGTCAGGGTGTAGTCACCCTCGCCTGCGGTGCCCAGCGGGGTGTCCCACACGCCAAGGCCCCAAATGATGATGCCGGCAGCCGGGAGGCAAGACATAATCAGACCCATGCCCACCCAGGTGGAGGTGCGCAGGAGGGAAGAGTGAGGAGCACCGAAGGACACGGGATCGTAGCCCTCAATGTAGGTGTCCTGAATCTTGCCGGAGAACTCTGGGTAGGTCTCGCTGGCGTAGTCAGCGACTGCATGGGTGTTATCGCTCATGGCGGAGTCTTTCTGTCTTTCTCTCGTTCCTAGTATTCCTACGGAATAACCTTAGCTTAGTCGTCCTTGCCACGGAAAGCAGCACGTGCACGTTCGCGGGTAACCGCGGAAACCGCGGTCAGCGGAACGCCGGCCGGGCAGACATCAGCGCACTCACCGTAGAGGGAGCAGTGGCCAAAGTTGGCTTCCAGGTCGTCGACCATGTTGCGGGCACGGCGGCCACGCTCTTCCTTGCCCAGCGGCATGAGGGAGAGGTGCACCAACTTTGCGCCGGTAAACAGGTGAGCCGCACCGTTCGGGCAGGCAGCAACGCAGGCACCGCAGCCAATGCAGGCAGCGTGGTCCAGCGAGTACTCGGAGGTCTCATGGTTGATGTGCATGGTATCCGCATCCGGAGCGGTGCCAGCGTCCATGGAAACGTAGCCGCCCTGCTCCATTACGTGATCCAGAGCCGCGCGGTCCACGATCATGTCCTTAATGACCGGGTAGGCAGCGGAACGGAATGGCTCCAGCTTGATGGTCTGGCCATCGGTGAAGTTGAACAGGCGCTGCTGGCAGGCAGGGGTGTTCTGACCTGGGCCGTGCGGGCGACCATTGACGGTCAAACCACAGGTACCGCAGATGCCCTCACGGCAGTCGGAAGCGAAGGCGAAGGGCTCTTCGCCGCGCTCAATGTAGCCCTCGTTAACGTGGTCCAGCAGCTCCAGGATGGACATCTGCTCAGAGGCGTCATCCACCTGGACGGTCTCGAAATGGCCTTCTTGGGTCGGTCCGGCTTGACGCCAGATCTCAAGTGTCAGTTTCATTACTTGTAGTTCCTTGTCATCAGCGGGATCGAATCAAAGTACAGCGGCTCGGCGTGGCGGATGAACTCGTTCTTATTTGCGCCCGGCTCCCATGCGGAAACGAAGCACCAGTTCTCATCATCGCGTTCTGCCTCGCCGTCCTCGGTGAGGTGGTCCTCGCGGAAGTGAGCGCCACAGGACTCATCGCGGTCCAGAGCGTCAACACACATGAGCTCACCCAAGTCCAGGTAGTCGGCAACGCGCAGGCCGTACTCCAGCACCTGGTTCATGTCATTGGCCTCACCCGGAATGCGGACATTAGCCCAGAAGTCCTCGCGCAGCTCGCGGATCTTGGTGATCGCGGCCTTGAGGTCCTCGACGTTACGGGACACGCCGCAGCCATGGTAGAGGATATCGCCCAGCTGGCGGTGGTAGTAGGACGGACCGTGCGGGTTCTCACCGCGCACACCCATGAGGCGGTCGATGCGCTCCTGGGACTGTGCCAGGGTTGCCTGTGCCTCTGGGGAATCCTCGGCCAGCTTCTCCTCGTTGAGGTGGTCAGCCAAGTAGTTCGGGATGGTGAACGGCAGGGTGAACCAGCCATCGACGGAAGCCGAAAGCAGGGAGTTTGCACCCAGGCGGTTAGCACCGTGGTAGGTCCAGGAGCACTCACCGGCGGCAAAGAGGCCGTCGATGGAGGTCATCTCGTTGAAGTCCGTCCACAGGCCGCCCATGGTGAAGTGGCAGGTCGGGGCGATGCGCATCGGGGTCTCATAGGCGGACTCGCCGATAGCCTCTTCGTACATCTCGATCAGGTTGGAGTAGCGCTCGCGGATCTTGTCCTTGCCTAGGCGCTCGATGGCGTCGCGGAAGTCCAGGTACACCGAGTTGTGCAGCGGGCCAACGCCCAGGCCGGCATTGATCTGCTGGGAGATGGCACGGGAAGCAACGTCGCGCGGAACCAGGTTGCCGAATGCCGGGTAGCGGCGCTCCAAGAAGTAGTCGCGCTCTTCTTCCGGAATGGTATTCGGGTCGCGGTCGTCGCCCTCCTTCTTCGGGGACCAAATGCGGCCGTCGTTACGCAGGGACTCCGACATCAGGATGGTCTTGGACTGCCAATCGGAGTTGACCGGCAGGCCCGTCGGGTGGAACTGCACGAAGGCGGGGGAAGCCAGGTAAGCACCGCTGTCGTACGCACGCATCATGGCGCTGGCATTGGAGTTCTTTGCCAGGGTGGACATGTGGTAGACGTTGCCGTAGCCGCCGGTACCCAGCACAACTGCGTGGCCGGTGAAGGCCTTGAGCTCACCGGTAATCAGGTTGCGGGTAACGATGCCGCCGGCACGCTTCTTACCGTTGTCGTTGTAGACGATGATGTCCTGCAGGTCGTTGTGAGCGAAGAGCTCCACGTTGCCCAAGCCAATCTGGCGGTAGAGCGCCGAAGTGGTGGACAGCTGCAGCTGCTGACCTGTTTGGCCACGGGTGTAGTAGGTACGGGAGACCTGCACACCACCGAAGGAACGGGTAGCCAGGGTGCCGCCGTACTCGCGAGCGAATGGGGCGCCGATGGCGTTCATGTGGTCAATAACGCGGACGGACTCGTTTGCCAGGCGCCAGCAGTCGGACTCGCGGCAGCGGTAGTCGCCGCCCTTCACGGTGTCCTTGGTGTGGCGGTAGGCGGAGTCATTGTCCACCTTCTTGGCACGGGAGGCGTTGACGCCACCCTGCGCGGCAATGGAGTGCGCGCGGCGCGGGGAATCGTGGTAGGTGAATACCTTTACCTTGTAGCCCAGCTCGCCCAGTGCGGCCGCAGCGGAACCAGCGGACAGGCCGGTACCAACCACGAGAACCTCAAACTTGCGGCGGTTCAGTGGGGAGACCAGCTGCATGTGGTCCTTCTGGTGGGACCACATATCCTTCATCGGCACGCCGTGCGGCTCGTGGGATTCCAGGATGTTGCCGGCGGATACGCCCGGAACGATGGACTGTGGGTGCGAGAACTTAGGGTGCTCGCGCTTGAGTTCAGTATTAGTCATGGGTTTCTAACTCCTTTAGCTGACCAAGCCCAGGGCAACGGACAAAGGCATAACGATGTTGCCGATGCAGACAACGGCCGGGATGACGTACGCCAAGATCAGGAAGGTCTGACGCCACTTCGCACCGGTGATACCCAGGTCAGAGGCGGCAAGGCGAATGCCGTGGGTGAGGTGCAGGAACAGGAAGCACATGGCGATCACGTACACGATGGTGACCGGCCAGCGGCTGAAGGTTGCAATCATGTTGGCCTTCACCGCGCCCTCTGCAAAGTCACCTGGGGCGATGGGCTGTACGCCCATGGTCAGGTCCAGCAGGTGGAAGATAATGAACAGCAGCAGAACCAAGCCGGAGACCAGCATGGTCTTGGTGGCGAAGGAATCCAGGCCACCCATGAGGTTGCTGCGGCTGAACTTGCCGCGGGATGCCTTGGAGCGGGCAGTCAAGGCGATCGCGCCGTAGATGTGGGCGATGATGGCGACCAGCAGGACGGCGCGAATGATCCACAATGCGCCCTCATGCGGGAACAACGGCTCGCCCATGGAGCGCAGGAATGCACCGTATTCATCTAGTGCTTCTTCGCCGCCGTGCGCCGGCAAGTACAACTTCAGGTTGCCGGCCATGTGGCCAACAACGAAGAGGGCGAAGAGCAGGCCAGTGACGGCCATGATGAGCTTCAGAACCCAGGAGGGCACTCCCGGCTTCTGGCGGATTGGTTCGTTAGTAATGTGGCCGTGAGTTACTGCCTCACGGTCCGGATTTCTTAAAGTCATGACACCTCCATTGTCGCCCTCACTTTAACTGGGCTTAACCGCTGGTTACTAGTCAATTCCTGCGGCGTTTCACCTAACGGTACGGCGGTACGGTTAAAGTCATAATTCTTTTAGGTAAGGGTTGCCTTAGAAGCCTTGGGGCAAAACGTCACTACCTTGGCTGCTCGGAATTCCGCAATATTGACGTTGCGTAATTCCCTCCGCAGTTGTGAACTTGCTCACCCAGTGTTACTAGAGTGACCGCCTTACCCCTTTATGTGTCAAACTTTCGCATGAAACCCACATGTAGCCCACAGGCGGGTGAACATTCTTCGCAAGATCTTTGCAATTAGGGTGCACACCCGCAGGCCAGCCAGTAACCTTGCCGGCATGAGTAAGACGTATGTGGGATCCCGCCTTCGCCAGCTTCGCCGTGAGCGCGATCTCAGTCAGGCTTCCCTCGCTGCGACGCTGGGTCTCTCCGCCAGCTACGTCAACCAGATCGAACACGACGTCCGGCCGCTCACCGTCCCGGTGCTCCTTCGCATCACCGAGGTCTTCGGCGTCGACGCCACCTTCTTCTCCCGCGACGATGACTCCCGCCTTCTTGCCGAGATCCAGGACGTCATCCAAGACAAGGAGCTCTGCCCCTCCCCCGTCGAGCTGCAGGAGCTCTCCGAGCTGGTCTATAACCACCCCACCGTGGCTCGCACGCTGGTGGATGTCCACCGCCGCTACCGCAATGTGCGCGATAAGCTCTCGCTAGCCACCGATGCCCGCCGCACCACCGAGGCCACCCAGGCCCTCTCCATGCCGCATGACGAGGTGCGCGACTTCTTCTACGCTCGCCAGAACTACTTGGACAACCTGGACCACCATGCAGAGCAGCTTGCCGACGCCCTCTCGGTCACCCACTTCGGCATCCGCGACACCGAACATGCCCTGGCCCAGCGCCTGCGCGAGCGTCACAACGTAAATATCCACATCACTTCCCAGATGGATGGCACGCTACACAGCTTTGACCGCGAGACCGGCGAGTTCCGGCTCGCGTCGCGCCTGAGCGAAGGCCAGCGCGCCTTCCGCATGGCCGCGGAGCTGGGCTTCCTTGAGGCCGGGGAGGATATCGCTTCCCTAGTGGAGGAGGAGCCGTTCACCTCGGATGCTTCGCGCAACCTCGCGCAGCGCGGCTTGGCCAGCTATTTCGCCGCCGCCACCGTAATGCCCTATGCACTGATGCATTCCGAAGCCGAGCGCTCTGGCTACGACGTGGAATACCTCTGCCAGGTCTTCGGCGTGGGCTATGAATCCGTAGCCTCCCGCCTGTCCACCCTGCAGCGCGATAACCTCCGCGGCATTCCTTTTACTTTTGTCCGCGTCGACCGCGCAGGCAATATGTCCAAGCGCCAATCCGCCACCGGCGTGCACTTTTCCAATAACGGCGGCACCTGCCCGCTGTGGAATGTCTACGAGACCTTCACCCAGCCCGGCATTATCTCCCGCCAGCTGGCGCAGATGCCCGACGGCCGCAACTACCTGTGGATTTCGCGCGCCGTCCAGCACCACCAGGGGCGCTTTGGCGATACCGATAAGCTCTTCGCCATCGGCCTAGGCTGCGAAGCCCGCCACGCCGACCGCACCGTCTACGCCGAGGGGCTCGATCTCAGCGATCTCTCCTCGGCCACCCCCATCGGCTCCGGCTGCCGCACGTGCCCGCGCGAGAACTGCGCGCAACGCGCCTTCCCACCCATTAATGAAGTCATCAACGTCGACGCCCACCGCTCCGCCGTGGCACCGTACTAACGCTTCCTGCCCAGGTGGACTGCACATAAAAAAAGCGGCACCGCGGTCCGCCTCCCTCCGACGAGGGAGCGAACGGTGCGGTGCCGCTGGCGTCGCGCTCAAAGGCGACGTCGGCAAGCAGCCCTGGTTAGAGGTTAATCATGTGGCCGCCAATACCCTCGGCAGCTTCCTTCATGGCCTCAGAGAGAGTCGGGTGGGTGTGAACGTTGCGGCCGATTTCCTCAGCGGTGAGGTCGAAGCGCTGCGCCAGGGTCAGCTCTGGCAGCAGCTCGGAAACGTTGGAGCCCACCATGTGGCCGCCGATGAGCTCGCCGTACTCGCCGTCCGCGATGAGCTTGACAAAGCCCGCGGTCTCATTGAGGCCAGCGGCCTTGCCGTTAGCGGAGAACGGGAAGGTAGCGACCTTAATGTCGCGGTCCGCGAACTTCTCCTTGGCAGCCTCTTCGGTGTAGCCGAAGGAAGCGACCTGCGGGTTGCAGAAGGTAGCGCGCGGCATATTCATGTAGTCACCCAAGAGCTGGGTCTCCACGCCGGCGATGGTCTCTGCAGCGACAACGCCCTGGGCCTCAGCAACGTGCGCGAGCTGCAGCTTCGCGGTGACGTCACCGATGGCGTAGATGTGGTCGACGTTGGTGCGCATGGTGTCATCGATGGCAATAGCGCCGCGCTCGGTGAGCTCAACGCCGGTATTCTCCAGGCCGAAGCCCTCGGTGCGTGGGGCGAAGCCGATGGAGATCATGGCGCGGTCCACGGTCAGGGTGTCCTGCTTGGAGCCGTCCTTGGACTCGACCTCAACGGTGACATTATCGCCGTTGTCCTTCACGGAGGTGGTCTTATAGCCGGTCAGCAGCTTGACGCCGAGCTTCTTGTACTCCTTGGCAATAGCCTTGGAGACATCCTTGTCCTCGTTCGGCAGGACGCGGTCCATGAACTCCACGATGGTGACGTCTACGCCATAGTTGGACAGAACATAAGCAAATTCCATGCCGATGGCGCCGGCGCCGACGATGACCATGGACTTCGGAGCCTCATCGTTGAGGATCTGCTCCTCGTAGGACACGATGTTGCCGCCGAGTTCAACGCCCGGCAGGGACTTGACCACGGAGCCGGTTGCGATGATGCAGTCATCGAAGGTGACGGTCTTGCCCTTGTCATCACCATCGGTGATTTCGATGGTCTTATCGTCCTTGAAGGAGCCAAGGCCGTTGATCTCGGTGATCTTGTTCTTCTTCATCAGGTAATGGACACCCTTGACGATGCCCGCGGAAACCTTGCGGGAACGCTTGTGGGCAACACCGAAGTCGAAGGAGACATCGCCGGAAATACCGAAGTCCTTGGCCTCGTGGTTGAAGGTGTGGGCAACCTCAGCGTTCTTCAGCAGCGCCTTGGAAGGGATGCAGCCTACGTTGAGGCAGACACCGCCCCAGTACTGCTTCTCGATTACGGCAACTTTCTTACCAAGCTGAGCTGCACGGATGGCGGCCACGTAGCCGCCAGGGCCCGCGCCGAGTACTACTACGTCATAATGTTCATTAGTCACGCCCTTTAGGATACGTAACTTTCCCCTCCATGTCGCGCATTGGGTCACACTCTTGTGCCCGAGTACCCCACGCTTCGGGGGGTAAAACGCGCAAAGGCCCTGCACGGTGGCGTCGGCAAGCGCGCGACGCCCCCAGGCAGGGCTATGGGCTCGGTGTTTTAGAACAGGCCGAGAGCCAGCGCAGCGGTGGAGGACATGGAGGAACCGGTGTGCAGGAACTGGCCCAGAACTTCGTTGATGGCCACGAGGATGGAATCGAAAACGTTCATTATGCTTCTTTCTGTGTTTTTACTTGCCTAGAGCGAGGGATGGGCCCGCGGATGGGGACCGCATTATTCACACGTTTAGTACTAGCGGAGATTGTAGCGCCACCGTTACATACGCGCCGCGTTCAGAATTATGACACACAAACCACATACGTCACAGGTTTTGCTACATTAAAAGGGCTATTAAGGCATAGAGTCTTGCTAACACTCCCGCTATGCGGAACGATACCTACTGAGAAGATTCTCTTAACTCGAGGAAGCTAAAAATATGCATACTTTGCGCTCTATCGGCTCCAGCGTCGCAGGCATCGCCATCGCGGCAGGAGTCCTCTCCGCCCCTCTCGCCTCCGCCGTCGAGCCGGCCGAGATCCAGGGTGACGCCACCCCGTCCACCATCCGCGAGGTAAACCTCACCGACTCGGCGGATGCGGAAAACATCAACTACGCCATCACCACCGAAGGCGAAAACCGCGTGGTAGATATTGCCAAGCTGAAAGATAAGGACAAGTGGAAAGGCTATGCCTTCGGCCACAAGAGTGGCCAGGACAAGCACTACGGCAACCACGTTAAGGCCCTGACCGCCACCTCCGCCGCGATGGGCGGCCGCGAGGTTCCGCTGGCGGTCATCACCCCGGACGGCAACTTTGATAAGCAGCGCCCCACCCTGTACCTGCTCAACGGCGCCGGCGGCGCCGAGCAGGGCATGGACTGGCTGACCGCCACTGCTAACCACGACATCGACCCTGAGGCCGAGGGCGTACAGGACATGGTGGACTTCTACACGTCCAAGGACGTCAACGTGGTCATCCCGCAGGCCGGCGCCTTCTCCTACTACACCGACTGGGTATCTTCCCCGAATAGCGGCTACCTCAAGGGCCCGCAGAAGTGGGAAACCTTCCTCGCCAAGGAGCTACCGGGCGCACTGGAAGAGCACATCGGCGGCAATGGCAAGCGCGCGATTGCCGGCATGTCCATGTCCGCGACCTCCTCCCTGCTGCTGGCGGAGCACAACCCGGGCTTCTACAACGCCGTGGGCTCCTTCTCTGGCTGCGCTTCCACCTCTCGCCCGCTGCCACGCCTGTACACCCAGCTGACCGTCAACCGCGGCGGTGGCTCGGCCGATCAGATGTGGGGCGCTATGGGCAGCGAGTACAACGTGTACAACGATGCCTTGGTGAACGCTAACCCGAATAACCTGGGCAAGTCCGAGACTTATGTTTCGGTCAACTCCGGCCTGGGCGGCGCCAACGACTGGGGTGTTCCGGGGTCTTCCACCCTCATCGTTGAGGGCGGCGTCATCGAGGCTGCCATGAACTCCTGCACCCATGACCTCAAGGCCAAGATGGACTCCCAGGGCATGAAGGCGGACTGGAACTTCCGCAATACCGGCACCCACTCCTGGCCGGGCTGGCGCAATGACCTCTTCACCTCCTGGGCAACCTTCGAGCGCGGCTTTGCCAAGGATGCCGCAGAGGCACCGGCCGAGCCGGAGGTAAAGCCCAACGAGCTTTCCATCGAGGCACCGCAGGCCGAGGAAGATGCGCAGGTTAAGGACGCCCCGAGCGCCGCTGACCAGTCCCCGGATAAGGACTTTGTCGCAGGCAAGGACGCAGAGGGCGCAGAGGTTCCGGACGCTGCGGAGGCTGCAGCGTCCGCCGAGGCTGCTGTCGCTGCCGAATAATCAGGAATTCAATAACTACAGGAAAGAAGCACTATGAAGCGCCTAAGCTCCATCCTTGCCGGCACCGCAGTGTGCGCAGGCTTGGCTTGCGCCCCAATGGCGGGGGCCGCACAGCTCACCCCGCAGCAGGTAGCGGGCAACGCCGCCCAGTCCACCCTGGCCCCACTGGAGGTCACCCCAGAGCTGGAGCAGCAGACCTGGTACCAGAAGTACAAGGACGATCCGCGCGTCGAAAAGCTGCAGGCCACCTCCCCAGCCATGAACGGCCGCCAGATTCCGCTGGCCGTCATTCGCGCAACGGATGAGAACCGCCCGACCATCTACCTGCTCAACGGTGCAGGCGGCGCGGAGCAGGACATGGACTGGCTGAAGCTTTCTGACGCCGTCGATTTCTACCACTCCAAGAACGTCAACGTGGTCATCCCGCAGGCCGGTGCTTTCTCCTACTACACCGACTGGGTATCCGAGCCGAACTCCAAGTACCTCAAGGGCCCACAGAAGTGGGAAACCTTCCTCACCAAGGAACTGCCGGGCGCCATCGAGGGCCACATCAAGGCCGATAATCACCGCGCTGTCGCGGGCATGTCCATGTCCGCCACCTCCTCCCTGCTGCTGGCGGAGCACAACCAGGGCTTCTACGACGCCGTCGGTTCCTACGCCGGCTGCGCAGCCACCGCTTACCCGGTAGAGCACAAGGCCGTTGAGCTTACCGTCAACCGCGGTGGTGCGACCGCGGAGCAGATGTGGGGCCCGTTCGGCTCCCCCACCAACCGCTATAACGACGCGATGATGAACCACGAGAAGCTGCGCGGCACGGATCTGTACATCTCTTCCGGTTCTGGGTTGGCCGGAGAAACCGATACGTATTCTTACTATACGAATCAGGGAGCTAACCCTGCTATCGCTGCTGTGGGCTCCGCTCGGCTGCAGGTCGAAGGTGGCGCCATCGAGGCTGGCGTGAACTACTGCACCCACAACTTCAAGGCCAAGCTGGACCAGGCTGGCATCCCGGCGACCTACAACTTCCGCAATACCGGCACCCACTCCTGGCCGCACTGGATTGCGGACCTCAAGGATTCTTGGCCGGTCTTCGAGCGCGCTTTCAATAAATAAGCTCGTTTCTTTCCACGGCTAAAAGGGCGGTAGGCTTGCAGCATTATGAAGTTGCTTCCTACCGCCCTTTCGCGTGCCCACACTGATCCTTATACCGGCGTGGATTTTAATCTCGGTTTCGAGGTTTCCCACTACACGCTGGATCTGACCTACCGCGTGGAGCCCAACCTGCTCCACGGCGAGGCTATTTTGGCCATCCGGGCCGATGAAGATTTGGCGTCCCTGACCCTAGATCTGGGCGGGGCGATGGTGGCTCGGCGCGTGACCGCAAAGGGTGCGCCGCGGGTGGCTAAATTCCGCCAGTCCTCCGGGAAGCTGCGCCTGCGCTTTGCTGAGGAGATTGCGGCCGGCACTGAGTTTGAGCTGGTGATTCGCTATGGCGGCAGCCCGCGGCCGATCCGCACCACCTGGGGCGAGATTGGCTGGGAAGAAACCGAGTCCGGTTCGCTGGTGGCCAGCCAGCCCAATGGCGCGCCGAGCTGGTTCCCCTGCGACGATACGCCTTCTGCCAAGGCACTCTATGACATCATCATTACGGCCGATGATCCCTTCATCGTGGTATCTAATGGTGACCTTGTCTCCCGCCGGGCGGGCGGTTCCACCACGCGCTGGCACTACCGCACCCGCGAGCCCATGGCCACCTATCTGGCGACGGTGCAGGTAGGAGAGTTCTCTTCTTTCGATTTGGGACCTTCCACGCGCGCTTGGGCGCCGGCCGCGCTGCGCGAGCGCGTGCTGAACGAGTTTGCCCAGCAGCAGGAAATGGTGGACTTCTTCTCCTCCCTCTACGGCCCGTATCCCTTTGCGGATTATCAGGTGGTCATCACGGAAGATGAGCTGGAGATTCCACTGGAGGCGCAGGGCCTCTCCATCTTTGGCTCCAACCACATCAAGGGCGACCACGCCTTCGAGCGCCTCATTGCCCATGAGCTTTCCCACCAGTGGTTTGGCAATTCCGTGGGCCTGGGCGAGTGGAAGGATATTTGGCTCAATGAGGGTTTTGCCTGCTACAGCGAGTGGCTATGGGGCGAGCACAAGGGCGAGACCACCGCGCGCGAGGCAGCACGTTCCCACTACAACGTCCTGGGACGCAAGGCGCAGAACCTCACCGTTTCCGATCCGGGTGCGCGCGATATGTTTGATGACCGCGTGTATAAGCGCGGGGCCTTGACCGTGCACGCCATTCACCGCCTGCTTGGCGACGCCTTCTTTACCACCCTCCGCAGCTACCTCACCGAGCACCAACACTCGGTGGTAGAGCCCCCCATGCTGCTGGATGCCTTCCGCGCCGCCGCTCCTGACGCCGCGCTTTTCGACGCCACCGTAGACACCTGGCTTAACCAGAAGGCCCTTCCTCCCTTCCCGAGTTAGTGG
This sequence comes from Corynebacterium sp. ACRPF, assembly GCF_022347395.1. Lineage (NCBI taxonomy): Bacteria > Bacillati > Actinomycetota > Actinomycetes > Mycobacteriales > Corynebacteriaceae > Corynebacterium > Corynebacterium sp. ACRPF. Next base: position 40,003 of record NZ_JAKRNB010000012.1, on the reverse strand, counting down.
CTTTGGCCCCGTTTTGTGGGGTTTTGCCTGCGTTTGTTTGGGGAATGTCTAATCTATTGACCATTCTTTCTTTCCTGTTGACGGGGCGTTTTATCTGGGTAAGATAGAACATGTAAACGAAAAGGAAGGGAGGGATCATGCAGACCACCAAGCACGCGGAGATAGACTCCGCCATCGCCCAGGTTGCCACTGGGCTCACCCAGCTGCGCAGCCTCATGCAGGATCCTTCCGATCTGTCCTTCGAGCTTCTTCATTCGCATTTCGAACACTTGGAGCGGGCGCTAGGCAATAAGTCCACCATCGACGCCGCCTTCGCTTTCATCGCGGAGCGGGATGACGCCGGCCGCCGCGTTGGTTCTTCCAAGGCCAAGGACTACCTGACCACGCGCCTAGGCCTTACCGATGCCGAGGCCGCCGCCCGCCTCCGCAATGGACGCAACCTCTTCGCACCCATCCCCGATCCGGAGCCCACTCCCCCTGCGGACCCCGATGCGGACGATGCCGCACGCGCCCGAGCCGAAGAGGAATCCCGCCGCCGCGCTGACCGCGAGCGCCGCGAGGAGGAGAAGCGCCGCAAGAAGCTCTTTGAGGAAGATCCTATCCCCGAGCGCATCCTCAACCTCATCGAAAACGAGCTGCGCAGCCTCAGCAAGTACGCCATCCCCGGCCCGAGCGAACTGCGCAACCAGGCTCTCGAGCAGGCCAAGCGTCGTTCCTTCGATTCCCTGCGCGAGTGGCTGCGCAAGGCCATCCGCAAAGCGAATAAGCACGCTCTCAACCCAGCCGGCGAGCCCGATCCGCACGCCGCTACCCGCAAACGCCGCTTTAGTATCTCCCGCCAAGATGCTGATGGCGGCGTGCACATCTCCGGCTATCTCGATGCCTCCGCAGCTGCCATCCTCGCCAGCGCCTTCGCGCCCGCCAAGAATAAGGGCAGCGCGGATCTCAGTGCCGAGGACGATACCCGCACCTATGCCCAGCGCATGGCGGACCAATTAACCGCTGCGCTATCCAGCTATCTTTCCGCCACCCAAAAGAACTCCGACGGTCTCGGCTCCTTCTTCGTCGCCACTACCTTGGAGGAGCTAGAAGCGATGGGCGGAGATACCCGTTTCGCTACCAGCACCGGCATCGAGCTCACCCCGCTCGACCTCCTTCGCCTCGGCGGCGCGCGGCACGATTTCTTCTGCGCCGTGGACGACAAAGGCTTCCCCCTCGAGCTTGGCCGCACCAAGCGCACCGCGTCCCTCTGGCAGAAGCTCGCCCTCGCAGCCTCCGAGCTCGTATGCACACACCCAGAATGCAACCGCCCGTGGCAGGACTGCGACGTCCACCATCTCCAAGCCTGGTCTCACGGTGGCGCCACCGACCTCAAGAACCTCACTCTGTTGTGTCGCCGGCACCACGTGGACAATAACGACTACCGCGATGGCCGCAACGGAATGGGACACGCCGAACGAGACCCCAACACGGGCCGGGTAGGATACCGAGCCGCCCACACCAACGGCTTATCGCCCACCGTGGAGGTCAACGACCACCCCGCTGCGGAACAAGCCCCGGCCCGCAGGCTCACCGATCCGCCTTCGCCACCGCCGTCGCCCCCGGGCGCGGCCTGACCGGGGCCCGCGGCCTGCCACAGCCGCGCGCCCGACTGCCCTACACTGGATAACCATGCAAACGATGCTCGTCACTGGCGGCGCCGGTTTTATCGGCGCCAATTTCGTGCGCCTAATATGCCAGGCGCGCCCCGATATCCGCGTTACGGTGCTCGATAGACTCAGCTACGCCGGAAACCGCGCCAACCTCGCCGGTCTCGATATTGACCTCGTGGAGGGGGATATCGCCGATCCCGCCACCGTAGAACCGCTCGTCACCGCTGCCGATGCAGTGGTTCATTTTGCCGCCGAGTCCCATAACGATAATTCTTTGCGCGACCCCTCGCCCTTCATCCACACGAACCTCGTAGGCACCTTCACCCTTCTGGAAGCCTGCCGGAAGCACGATACCCGCCTCCACCATGTCTCCACTGACGAGGTTTTCGGCGACCTGGAAATCGGGGCAGACACCAAGTTTAGCGAGCACACCGCCTACGCTCCCTCCAGCCCCTACTCGGCCACCAAGGCGGGGTCTGACCACCTCGTGCGGGCATGGGTGCGTTCTTTCGGACTGCGAGCCACCATCTCAAACTGCTCCAATAATTACGGGCCGTACCAGCACATCGAGAAGTTCATTCCCCGCCAAATCACCAATATCCTCTCTGGACACACGCCCAAGCTCTATGGCACGGGCGAGCAGGTGCGCGATTGGATCCACGTCGATGACCACAACGAAGCGGTGCTCGCCATCCTCGAGCGCGGCCGCATCGGCGAGACCTACAATATCGGCGCGGACCAGGAAGATATTAATAATAAGCAGGTCATTGAGCTGATCTGCGAAATCATGGGCCACACCCGCAATGGGCGCGCGCTCTATGAGCACGTAGCGGACCGCCCCGGCCACGACCAACGTTATGCCATGGACGCCGCCAAGCTGCGTCGCGAGCTGGGATGGACCCCGCGGTTCACGGATATCCGCGCCGGTCTCGAAGACACCATCGCGTGGTATCGCGAGAACGAAGGCTGGTGGAAGCCCGAGAAAGAAAACGTGGAAGCCCGCTACAAGCAGCAAGGACAGTAGATATGCGTATTACCGAAACCGCCATCCCGGGGCTGCTCATCATCGACCTCGACGTGCACGGCGATAACCGCGGCTGGTTCAAGGAGAATTGGCAACGCGAAAAATTCACCGGACTCGCGCCCGAGCTCGCGAGCTTCCAGCCGGTGCAGAACAATATCTCCTTTAACCACACCGGTGCTACGCGCGGCCTGCACGCTGAGCCGTGGGACAAGCTCGTCTCGGTGGCGCAGGGCAGGATTTTCGGCGCATGGTGCGACTTGCGCGAGGGGTCGGAAAGCTTTGGCGAGGTCGTCACCCACGAGGTGGGGCCGGAGACTGCGGTGTTTGTCCCGCGGGGCGTCGCCAATGGCTTTCAGGCGTTGGAGGAAACCTCCTACTGCTACCTGGTGAATGAGCACTGGTCGGCCGAAGCTCGCTATGCCGCGGTGAATCTCAACATCGTGGATTGGCCGCTGGAGCCCACCGAGATTTCGGAGAAGGACAAGCAGCACCCTGCTCTTAAAGACGTGAGCCCGATGCCCGCCCGGCGCATCCTCGTCACGGGCGCGAATGGACAGTTGGGGCGTGCGCTCAAACGCTTGCTTGCCGACGCCGAATTGTGTACCCACGCCGACTTCGACATCACCGACCCACCAGAACGGAATTGGAAGCAGTACTCCGCCATCATCAATTGCGCGGCGTATAACGACGTCAACGGTGCCGAAAACGACCGCGCCACCGCCTGGGCCGTCAATGCGGAAGCGCCCGCACGGCTGGCGCGCATCGCCGCGGAGAACCAACTCACGCTGGTGCATGTGTCGAGCGACTATATCTTCGACGGCACTAACGAGGTCCACACCGAGGAGGAACTGCCGTCGCCGCTGAGTGCGTATGGGGCGTCAAAAGCCGCGGGCGATACCGCCGCGCAGACCGCGCCGCAGCACTACGTCATCCGTACTTCCTGGGTCTTTGGTGATGGCGAGAATTTCATGTCCACCATGCGCCGGCTGGCCACTAAGGGCGTGGAGCCGAAGGTCATCCACGACCAGCGCGGGCGGCCCACGTTTGCCGAGGACCTGGCCAAAGGCATCGTGCACCTGCTCAACTCCGGTGCGGAGTACGGCGTGTATAACCTCTCCAACTCGGGCGATACCGTGGGCCGCGATGAGATTGCCATGGCCGTGTTCATCGGGCTCGGCCACGACCCGGCCGAGGTCACTCCGGTAAGCACCGAGCAATACCGCGAGATCGCGGGCCCCGAGGCGCCGCGCCCCAAGGAGTCGACGCTTGCGCTAGATAAAATCGAGGCTACGGGCTTCAAGCCGCCGAATTGGCGCGCGGCCCTTGCCCTGTACTTGGCGCTGTACCCGGAGGATTAAATGAAAGGCATCATCCTGGCCGGCGGTTCCGGCACGCGGCTCTACCCGATTACCAAGGGCATCTCGAAGCAGCTCATGCCCATTTATGACAAGCCGATGATTTATTACCCGCTCACCACGCTCATTCAGGCGGGTATTCGGGAGATTCTCATCATTACCACCCCGGAGGATGCGGGGGCCTTCCAGCGACTGTTTGGCGATGGATCGCAGCTCGGGCTCATGATTGATTACGCGCTCCAACCGCGGCCGGAGGGGCTCGCGCAGGCCTTTTTGATCGGCGAGAAGTTTATTGGAGACGACAGCGTCGCGCTGGTGCTCGGCGATAATATCTTCCACGGCTTCGGCAGCGAGCTCGCCCACTGCCAAGATCCGGAGGGCGGCATCATCTTCGCCTACGAGGTCTCGGATCCGCAGCGCTATGGTGTCGTGGAATTCGACGCCGCCGGCCATGCGCTCAGCATCGAGGAAAAGCCGGAAGTGCCGCGGTCGAACCACGCGGTGGTGGGCTTGTACTTTTATGACAACTCCGTCGTGGAGATAGCCAAGGGCATCGAGCCCAGCGGCCGCGGTGAACTGGAGATCACGGCGGTAAACGAGGAGTACCTGCGCCGCGGCGAGCTCAATGTGCAGCGCCTGCACCGCGGCAGCGTGTGGCTCGACACGGGAACGGTGGACTCGATGAGCGAGGCCTCCGCCTACGTCGAGGTGATGCAAAAGCGCACCGGCATCGTTATTGGCTCACCAGAAGTGGCCGCCTTCGAAGCGGGCTTCATCGACCGCGCCCAGCTAGAAAAACTCGCCGAGCCGTTACTTAAGTCCGGCTACGGCGAGTACCTGCGGGCGTACTAGAGGCTAGTAGCCGCGCTCGATGTATTCGTCGATGCGCGCTGCCTCCGCGCCCACCGTGGTGGCGTCGCCATGCCCTGGCAGGACCTTGGTGTCCTCCGGCAGGGTGAAGACGACGTTCTTCAGCGACTCGATGATCACATCGAAGTCGGAGTACTTGCGGCCGGTGGCACCAGGACCGCCGTTGAAGAGCGTATCGCCCGACAACAGCGTCTCGCCCACGTGCAACACCACGCAGCCCGGCGAGTGGCCCGGGGTGTGGTAGACCGTGATCTTCTCGCCGCCAATATCGAACTGACCGCGGTCCGCCAATGGCGTGTATGGAGCATCGCCATTGGACTCCTGCCACAGCATGTCATCGTCCGGGTGCAGGTAGACCTCGGTATCGAAGCGCTTGGCGGCCTCGGGGGCGAGCTCGCAGTGGTCATTGTGCGCGTGGGTGAGCAAGATGCCTTCCACGCGACGGTCGCCAACGAGCTCTGCTACCGCATCCAGATCGTGGGAGGGGTCCACCACGTACACGCTGGAGTCATCACCCACGACGTAGACGTTATTGTCCACGTCCCACTCGCCGCCATCGAGGCGGAACTTGCCAGAAGTAACCGTGCTATCGATACGCATTAGAACTCCACCACCGAACGCAGAACCTTGCCGGACTTCATGGTGGTAAAGGCCTGCTCGACGTCGTCAAGCGCAATGCGCTCGGAGACGAACTTATCCAGCGGGAAGTTGCCGGCCTTAGACAGCGCCACATAAGCGGGGAAATCGCGCTCTGGGAGGCAATCGCCGTACCACGCGGGCTTAATAGAACCGCCGCGGCCGTAGAGGTCGATGGCCGGGATATCCACGTGGTCGGTGAGGTTCGGCACGCCCACCATGACCATGCGGCCGGCGTGGTCGCGGGAGTAGAAGGCCTGGCGCCAAGTGGGCTGAATGCCCACGGCGTCGATAGAGACATCGGTGCCAAAGCCTCCGGTGAGCTCGCGGACGGCGTCAATAACCTCCTGCTCCGAAAGGTCCTTGGAGCAGATGGTGTCGGTCGCGCCGAACTCGCGGGCGGTCTCCAGCTTGGACTCGTCGATGTCCACGGCAATGATCTTTGCCGCGCTCGCCAGCTTGGCACCCGCAATGGCAGCCATGCCAACGCCGCCGCAACCAAAGACAGCGACGGACTCGCCGAGCTGGATATCGCCGGTATTCACGGCCGCGCCGAGGCCCGCCATGATGCCGCAGCCCAGCAGGCCAGCGGCAGCCGGGTCGGTGTCTTCCACCTTGGTGCACTGGCCCTCGTGGACCAGGGTCTTCTCAGCGAAGGAACCGATGCCCAGCGCAGGGGTGAGCTCGGTGCCGTCCTCGAGGGTCATCTTCTTGGAGGCGTTGTGGGTATTGAAGCAGTACTTTGGCTCGCCCTTCTTGCAGGCGCGGCACTCGCCGCACACGGCGCGCCAGTTCAAAATGACGAAGTCGCCTTCCTCCACGTGGGTGACCGCAGAACCTACGGTCTCTACTACGCCTGCGGCCTCGTGGCCGAGCAGGAAAGGGAAGGCGTCTTCAATATCGCCATCGCGGTAAGCAAGGTCGGTGTGGCACACACCGCAGGCCTGGACGCGCACGATGACATCGTTAGGGCCGGGGTCAGGAACGACAATGTTGACGGTTTCGACTTCCGCACCCTTGGAACGGGCGATAACAGCTTTTACAGTCATGCGCCCGAGCGTACCGATATTTTCAAAACCGGCGCATTATTGAAAACTCTTTTTAAGAGTGGGCGATGACGTTGGCCGCATGCTCGTGACCACGCTGGTTCATATGGATGGGCAGGTTGCCGTCGCCAGCAGTAAAGTCCACCAGACCAGCCCACATGCGCTGGTTTGCATCGGCGCACATGCCGTTATTGCGGGTAGAGGGCTTCAGATCCAGGAACTGCACGCCGGTGCGCGCCGCCAAGTCCACCTGCATCCACTGCGCCTTATTCTCAAAGTCTTGGATGCCCGGCAGGAAGGTAGAATCGGCCGGGCGCGGACCGAAGTGGAAGAGGCAGTAATAAGGGCCGGTGCCGATGGTGGGGTATCCCACGATCTGGACGCGAGCGTTCGGGGCAGCGCGCTTAATGCGCTCGATCTGCGGGGCGGTGCGGTCCGCGAACTCCTTGCGAATCTGCGGCAGGCTCATATCGCGGTGGTTGTAGGTGTCATTAAAGCCGGTGGTGATGACCACGCGGTTAGTGGCCGGGCTCAGCGCGCCGGTACGGATGGCCGCATCCACCTGCTGGAAGATCTGCGGGCCGCGGGACATGGACACGGCGCCGGAGCAGGAGAAGTCCCGCACCGGAAGGCGCAGCTTGGCGCCGGCGCGCTTGGCGTAATTATTAGAGGTCGGGCAATCTACGCCCACACCTTTAGAGGGGGCGTAGCGGTGAGCGAGGTAGGAGCCGGCGTCTGGATCCGCCAAGACGGAATCGCCGAAGGCTACCAGGTTGCGCTCCGCGGCGGTGGCCTGCGGTGCGACAGCCACGCCTACGACGGCCAGCGCGGACGCCACCACGGAGAGGACTTTGAGCTGCAGAGATTTCATGAGATCCTTTTCTAGAAACACCAGTAACTTCAGGTAACTGTAGTCACTTCTGTAACATATTTCGAGTTGGCGGCAACACCGCCCGCCTCTCTCACGATATCGTCCATGGTTATCTTTCCGTTATCTTCGCTAATTTGGAGCTTTCCCGATCGTGAATTTTTCTGATTTCACATTCCACGCTGCAGCCCTCGGCCGGTTCGTGCCGGCGCTTCTTAACGCTGGACTCGTCAGCCACCAAGGCGGCGCGAAGGCGCAGCTTAGTTTGCTACCTAACCTGGCCCGCTACCGCTTCACCACCGCGCGCGAGATCGAACAGGGCTACCTCACCTGCCCAGAGCGCCTGGCGCTTATCGACGACGACGGCACCCTCACCTACCGCCAGCTGCGCACCCACACGCAGGGCTTCGCCCGCTACCTCCGCTCGCTGGACCTGCCCGAAATCCGCCTCGGCGTCATGGCACGCAACGGCCGCGGCATCATCATTCCACTCGGTGCCAAAGGCTATGCGGGCGCTTCTATTTACCTGCTCAACGTTGGTTCCTCCCCGGAGCAGTTAGCGGGCTGCATCGAGGAAAACGGTATCAACGTGCTCGTGGTTGATGATGAGTTCATTAACCGCGTGGACACCGATATCCCCGTCATCATCGCGCACGATACCGGGGCAAGTGATCTGCCAAAGCTAGACAAAATTGTGAAGACTCCACCGGCCGCGACGCTGCCGCGATTCCCCAAGCACGGCCCGATCGTGCTCATGTCTTCCGGCACCACGGGCATTCCGAAGGGCATTGTGCGGCCGGAGCCAACCCTGCCGGTGGTACTGGCCTCCATCGTGAACACAATTCCGTGGCGCGGCGACCAACGCCTGCAACTGACCGCCTCTATCTTCCATACCTGGGGTTGGGCCTGCATCAATATTGCACTGGGCCTGCGCAATACCATTGTCACCCGCCGCGTATTCGACGCGGAGCAGGTGCTTGACGATGTCCAGCGCTACCGCCTCGATGGCATGATCTCCTCCCCCATCTTCTTCAAGCGCTTGGTGGAGCGGGATCCGGCCGGTGAGTTCGATACCGCGAGCTTGAAATTCATCGCCTCGGCCGGCAATGCGCTGACCCCGGAGGTAGTCAAGGAGACCAATGCGCGCTTCGGCGCGATCCTCTGCAATGTCTATGGCTCCACCGAGCTCGCGCTGGCGACGACCGCCACCATGGACCAGGTGGCCGCCAACCCCACCATCGCCGGACGCGTGGCCTCCGGCACGAAGCTGCGCATCCTCGATAAGGAAGGCCACCCGGTGCCGCGCGGCGAGGTGGGCGAGATTTATCTGACCAACTCCACCGCCATGACTGGCTATACCAACCCGAATCTGCGCCTCAATAAGGTGGACGGTCTCATTTCGATTGGGGACCTGGGCTATATCGATGAACACGACTTCCTGCACGTTGTCGGCCGCGCCGATGACATGATCATCGTCGGCGGCGAGAACGTCCATCCGCAGTCCGTCACCGAGATTCTCGAGGCCATGCCGGGCATCCATGAGGTCCACGCCGGCGGTGTTGAAGATAGCGAAACCTTCCAGCGCATCGCCGTGTGGGCAGTGCCTACTGCCGACGCCACCGGTAAGGCCCTGACCGCCGACGCCATCCGTGACTGGGTCCGCACCAAGCTCGCTGACCACTCCGTGCCGCGTGATGTGCACTTCATGGACAAGCTCCCACGCAATGCCACCGGCAAGGTGGTCCCGCGCCTGCTGAAAAGCCACGGGGACGCTTAAGCCACGCGCTGCCCCCAAAACAGCGAAAGGCCGCAGGCTATGCACCTGCGGCCACTGTGGAGCCGCCTGCGAGAATCGAACTCGCGACCTTTTCATTACGAGTGAAATGCTCTACCGACTGAGCTAAGGCGGCACGCTGCTTAGCATATGCCAATGCAGCAAGAGAAAGTTTAACCTAGGGGCGCCGCGGAATAGAAATCGGGCCCCGAGCAGGCACCCGTCTATAGGCACGCGCGGCGCAGGCGGCCCACCAGCCCATCAAAGGCAATTTGCGTGCCGACGTTTTGCGTCAGCTGTTCGCGGCATAAGGTGATGGCCGCTTGGCAGTCCAGCAGGCCTTCCTCGCTCACCCGCTGCGCGAGCTCGCCAGAAAGACCAGCGAAGTCCGGATGAGTCAGATCCACCTGCGCGCCGACCTTCTGCATGAGCGCATCGCGGTATACGCCAGAGAGATCGATAAGTACTAAATCCAAGTTGTCGATTACTCGGCGCTTCGCCCGCTTCTTGTGCTGCTCCTGAAGATCCTTGATGGCGGATCGGGCGTCGCGCTGTGCCTTGGCCGCACCCTTGCCCTTCGCACCGACGCCGAGGGTCTGCTCCAGCTTCGCCAGTTCGGCTTCTTCCTGTTCCTTATGCGATTCCTTCGCCTCTGAATCGACCAATTTCAGCAGCGAGGTCACCGCCTGAAAGCCTTGGGAGCCATGGAAGACCTCTTCTGCCAGGTTGATGGCCACGGCGCGGCGCTTTTGCACCGCCGGGTCGTTGACTAGGCGCCGTGCCCGGCCGACGTGGCGGAGGGAGGTGAGGGCGGCCAAGTGGGCGTCGTGATCCGAGGCGCCCTCGCTGACCAGCTGGGCGGTAATGCTCTCCACCGACGGGGAGGGGATGTAGAGGTGGCGGCAGCGCGAGCGGAGGGTCTGGGAGAAGTCCTCGGGTGCGTCGGAAGGAGCACACATAATAATCACAGTGCGCGCCGGCGGCTCCTCCACCGTCTTGAGCAGGGCGTTCGCACCGTTGTTAGTAAGGCGGTCGGCATTGTTAAAGATCACCACGCGCCACGGCGCCACCGTGGGCAGGCTGGCAGCACGGCCGATAACCTCGCGCACCGTATCCACCGGAATGATGACTTCCTGCGGATCCACCAGCACCAAGTCAGTATGCTGCTTAGCACCCAACACCGCCTGGCAGGCCTCGCACCGGCCGCAGCCCGGCTCCTCCGGGTCCGTACACATGAGCGCGGCCGCAAAATCGAGCGCGGCCAGGGAACGGCCGGAACCCGGCGGGCCGGTAAATAGCCAGGAATGGCTCATCGCCCGCGGATCTGCCCCCGCCATCCCCCGCGCAGCCCGGGCGGCATCCAGAATGGTGCGGGCCACACCTGGGGTATCTGCCAATCTTTGCGCAACGCTTCCGGTATTCACTCGCCCTAGCCTACTGGTCTTACTAAAGTATGAAGGCATGAACAGACTACTGCGCGGCGCACGATGGCTCATGGGTACCCAATGGCCGGTCTACGCCGCCTTAGTCCTCGGCGCCAACCTTATCGGTGCCATCGCGATTATGACCTTTGTCCTCTATTTCCTGCCGATGCCGGAGATCAAGGACTTCGCCGCCGAGTTGCCCAGCCTCATGGGCGTCGCCGCGGTGTATCTGATTTTTGCCGTGGTCATTGGCATCGCCGTTACCCTGCTGCTTTTCCGCCCGGTGCTGGACTGGCAGCGCAACCCGGACGAGCACGATCCGAATATGGTGCGCAATCTGGTGCTGCGCATCCCCGTCTACCAGTCCGTGGTGGCGGCGGCGGTTTGGCTCATCGGCATCATCCTGGCGGTGGTGATTTCCGGCCGGGAATCCGCCAAGCTCGGGCTCGTCGTGGGCGTTTCCGCAACACTCGCCGGTCTCGTGGTCATTATCTTGACTTATCTACAGGCTGAACGCCTCGTGCGCCCGGTCGCCGCCCAAGCGGTGGCACGGCGCTTTGAGGATTCCACGCTCGAGCCGCCCATCAAATACCGCCTGATTTCTACCTGGTTAATGACCTCCGGCGTGCCTCTGGTGGGTATCCTCCTCGTCCTCATCGCGCAGCGCACCGGACTTTTTCCCAGCACTGCAGGAGACCTAGTCCCTGCCATTACCGCACTCGCACTGACCGCCCTGGCTACCGGGTTTATCGGTACTAGCTTTGCGGTGATGAGCGTGGTGGACCCGATTGTGGAGCTGCAGGACGCCATCAATCGGGTGCGCCGCGGCGATACTAATGCAGAGGTCGATATCTATGATGGTTCCGAGCTAGGCGTGCTGCAGGCCGGCTTCAACGAAATGATGCGTGGCCTGCGGGAGCGCAACCGCGTGCGCGATATTTTCGGCCGCTACGTCGGCAGCGAGGTGGCCCAACGTGCGCTGGAGGAACGCCCAGAATTAGGCGGAGAGGATCGCAAGGTGGCGGTGCTTTTTATTGACGTCATCGGTTCCACCACCTTCGCCGTCAACCACTCCCCCGAGGAGGTGGTGGAGGAACTCAATAAGTTCTTCGAGCACGTCATCGAGGTGGTGCACCGCAATAAAGGAATTATTAATAAATTCCAGGGTGATGCCGCCCTGGCTGTCTTTGGCGCCCCGCTCAACGTTTATGATTCCACCTCTGTGGCGCTACAGGCCGCCCGGGAGCTGCGCAGTGAATTGCGTGGGCTGGAACTGCAAGCCGGCATCGGGGTGGCCGCAGGACACGTCGTCGCCGGGCATATCGGTGGTGCGGACCGCTTCGAATACACCGTCATTGGAGATGCTGTGAATGAAGCCGCGCGCCTGACCGAGCTGGCCAAGGACACCCCGGGCCAAGTGCTCACCAATGCCGCCACACTCAAGACCGCTAACGAGGCCGAGCAGGCCCGGTGGACTATGATGAAATCCATTGAGTTGCGCGGTCGCCATCGCATGACCCAGCTGGCTCGCCCTATCCGCGCTACCCTGGCAGAACGTTCCGAGGTATAACGAGGTTTTTAAGTGAGTTCAGCTCCCCGGCCCCGCATGATCGTGCCCGATGTGGCACGCGGCATGGCCCTATTAGGCATCGCCATGGCCAATATGACCACGGCGTGGATTATCACCACCGACCGGCCAGCAAGTTATTTCGGCGGCATCATCGACGGCAGCGCGTGGGACAAGGCCGCCGTCGTCTTCGGCGCCTTCTTTGTCCACAACCGCGGCCTGCCCATGTTTTCTACGCTGCTGGGCTTTGGCGTGGGGCTCATCGCGTTGAGTCTGTGGCGGCGTGGGTTTCCGGTGCAGGCGGCGCGCAGGGTCATCGCCAAGCGCTATGCCTTCTTAGCAGTGATGGGTGCGGTGCACATGACGCTGCTGTTTTGGGGCGACATCATGTTCTTCTATGGCGCGGCCGGAATCGTGATTGCATTCCTGCTGCGCAAGCGGGATTCTACCCTTATGCGCGTGGCCTATATTCTGTTCGCACTGTGCGCGCTGGGCGGGATCGTGGCCTTCATTTCCGGCGCTATGGATCCCCTCGGCGTGGTGGCTACGGAAGGCATCGGCACCATCGAGTCCTACCCCGATTTGCTGCTCAGCCAGCTTGTCACCCTAGGCAGCCAGGCCTTGGCCACGCCGATCATTTTGCTGATGTACTTGCCCGTCATGCTGGTGGGTTTTGTGTGGGCGCGCCGAGGCGTGCTTGCCGACGTCCCCTCTCACCGCCCCACCCTCCTCCGCTGGGTTGCCATCGCGGTGGTCATTACCGTGGTAATCGGCGCCCTGTGGTCTTTGAGCACGCTTGGGGTCATCGAGCAGCGCTGGGCGAATGCGGCCAATAATGCCAACTCCTTCCTCGGCGTCTTCACTGGCCCCGGCATCCTGGCCGGGCTCGCGTTGGTGCTGCAGCCAGTACAAGAGCGACTCTCGGCCGGTGCACCGCTGCCCGCGGTACTGTGGCCCTTCGCGGCGCTGGGCAAGCGCTCCATGAGCGGCTATGTGGGCCAGTCCATCCTCTTTTTCTGCCTCGTGCACCCATTCATGCTGAACTTTGGTCACGAGCTGGGAGCCTTCGGCCAGGCCGCGCTAGCCTTCGCGGTATGGCTGGCCACGCTCATTTTTGCCTGCGTGCTGGAGGCCGGCGGCCGCCGCGGTCCCTTCGAGGCCGTGCATCGCCGCTTGTCTTATGGCCCGACGATGCAGCCGCAGCTACCGCGCTCGGGTGCGGCTAAGGCCGTCAATCAGCAGCAGGTGGCCGAGAATTAAGGTGCCGGCTTCGGCCGCGCGCACTAGCCGCACCTTGCGCTTTCGCTGCTGCAGCGCCGCACGCAAGGCCGTTAGCCCCTCGGCCGCGACGAGCAGGTTGGCGCCGTGGCTCATGCCCTTGCCGGCGTCGGTGCGCAGCGCTGGGTCGCCCGCCAGTGCCGAGGTGGCCAGCACGGCCGCGCCACCCACTGCCACTGCGGCGGACGTCGGCTGGCTACGGGTACTGGCAACGCCCGCGCCCCATGCGGCCGCGCGCAGGCCCCAACCTAAGGCATCATTGCGCGCGCCGCGGCGATACAAACTCCAGGCATAGGCGGCGTGGCTCGCAGCCACGGCCGCCACGCCCAGCACAGAGGGGCGTGTCAGGCGGCGGGTCTTTTCCACCTGAGCAAGGACTCCGGCCAAGACTGCGGTGTCAACGGCGGGCTCTTCGCAGACCGAGGCGAGCAGCTGCGGCTGTGCGCTGATATCGGATACGGCGCGCCGCAGAGCCGCAGCGCCTTCGTGGGTGCGGGCAAGAAAATCGTTCATGCCCGCCACCTTACGCGGTTATTTCTTGCGCGAGCCGGCCTTCACCACGTTTTTCGTGCCGGGCGAAGGCTTCTTGGTTGCCTTCTTGCCGGCCTTCTTCGTGGACTTTTTGGTGGCCTTCTTAGTCGCCTTCTTCTTGGTCGTCTTTCTAGAGGACTTCTTGGTGGACTTCTTCTTGGTCTCGCCGGAAGCTTCCTTGGCACGGCGCTCGGAGAGGAGCTCGTTCGCGCGGGCGTCGGTCAGCTGCTCCGGGTCATCGCCGCGGCGCAGGGAGGCATTGGTGGTGCCGTCGGTGACGTACGGACCGAAGCGGCCGTCCTTGACGGTCATCGGCTTGCCGGAGACGTCATTATCGCCCAGCTGCTTGATCGGCGGCTGGGCCGCGGCGCGACCACGGCGCTTCGGCTCGGCATAGATGCGGCGGGCTTCGTCCAAGGTGATGGTGAAGATCTGCTCTTCCTTGGCCAAGGAGCGCGAATCGGTCCCCTTCTTCAGGTACGGGCCATAGCGGCCATTTTGGGCGGTGATCATCACGCCGTCATCCTCGCCCACCTCGCGCGGCAGGGACAGCAGCTGGAGGGCTTCTTCGAGAGTCACCGTAGAGGGTTCCATCGAGCTAAACAGCGAGGCCGTACCCGGCTTCAGCTTATTCTCGATGTACTCCTTGACGCGCTTTTCCTTCTGCTTTGCGGCCGTCTTGGTCTCCCAATTCTTGGCGCGCTTGCCCTCCTCGGCGCGTTGCTTATCCTCCTCGGCCCGCTCCTTGGCGACGACCTCTTCGGCCTCACCCTCGGCCTTCTCCCGCTCATCATCGCGGACAACCTCGGTGACATACGGGCCGAAGCGGCCCTCCTTAGCCACAATCATGCGCCCATTTGCCGGGTTTTCACCCAGTTCGCGGCCGCCCTGTGGGGTGGCAAAGAGTTTTTCCGCCAGCTCCTCGTTCAATCCGTCCGGAGTGACGGTTTCCGAGAGGTTAGCGCGCTGGTACTCGATGCTGCCGTCGTCATTGGTGCCGACGGCGCGCTCGATATACGGTCCATAGCGGCCCACGCGTACGAAGACATCGCGGCCCTCGGTATCGGTGTAAAGGCGCAGGGAGTTGACCTTGCGAGCATCGATGGCTTCTAGGTTGACGTCGATAAGTGATTTCAAACCACCGTGACGGGCAATAGAGGCCGCCTTTTGCTCATTGGCCTCGGCGTTGCCGAAGTAAAAGCCGTTGAGCCAGGCGGTGCCGTCCTCGATACCGGTAGCAATCTGGTCCAGCTCATCCTCCATAGAAGAGGTGAAGTCATAGTCCACCAGCTCGGTGAAGTTTTCCTCCAATAGGCCCACGACGGCGAAGGCAACCCACGATGGCACCAGCGCATTGCCGCGCGAGACCACATAGCCGCGGTCCTGGATGGTCTTGATGATGGATGCGTAGGTGGACGGACGACCGATACCCAGATCCTCCATC
Organism: Corynebacterium sp. ACRPF; assembly: GCF_022347395.1. Lineage (NCBI taxonomy): Bacteria > Bacillati > Actinomycetota > Actinomycetes > Mycobacteriales > Corynebacteriaceae > Corynebacterium > Corynebacterium sp. ACRPF. The sequence continues at coordinate 24,534 of NZ_JAKRNB010000012.1, read as the reverse complement.
TTCTTGACCAGGCTGGCCTCGGTATAGCGCGCCGGCGGGTTGGTGGAGTGGCCCTCGGCGGAGACTTCCTTGGCGCTAAGGGCGCGGCCTTCTTCCAGATGCGGCAGGCGGGTCTCGCCCTTCTTGTCACCCTTGGCGTCATCCGCGCCATAGGCCTTCAGGAAGCCGGGGAAGGTAATGGTGCGGCCGGTGGCGGAGAATTCCACGTCATAGCTGCCATTATCCGTGGTAGCCGTGCCGGCCACGGTGACCTTCATGGAGGTTCCCTTGGCATCGGCCATCTGGGAGGCGACGGTGCGCTTCCAAATCAGGTCATAGAGCTTAAACTCCTCCGCATCCAATTGACCGGAGAGCTGGCCCGGGGTGGCGAAGGACTCGCCGGCGGGGCGGATGGCCTCGTGGGCTTCCTGGGAGTTTTTCACCTTGCGGTCATAAACGCGCGGGGAATCAGAAACGTACTCTGCGCCATAGATGCTGGTGGCGGAGTTGCGCGCGGCTGATAGACCCTGCTTGGACAGCGAGGTGGAATCGGTACGCATATAAGTAATGTGGCCGTTTTCGTACAGTCGCTGCGCAATGCGCATGGTGCGCTCAGAGGTAAAATGCAGGCGTCGGCCGGCCTCCTGCTGCAGCGTAGAGGTCATAAACGGCGCATAAGGCTTGCGCGTATAGGGCTTGTGCTCGACGCCAGCGACCTGCATTTCCGCGCCGCTCAGTGCGGTTTCCAGCGCCTTGGCCTGCGGCTCGGTGATGACGATGACGTCCTTGCTCTTCACGTTTCCGCGGTCATCAAAGTCGCGGCCGAGGGCCACGCGCTTGCTATTGACGGCGGTAAGGCGGGCGTCGAATGTAGCGGGGTTATCCGCATCCGCAGCGCCGGTATCTAGCGTGGCGGCTAGGTCCCAGTAATCGGCCGGGATGAACGCCATGCGCTCGCGCTCGCGCTCGACGATGACGCGGGTGGCCACCGACTGCACGCGACCGGCAGAAAGCCGCGGCATGACTTTCTTCCACAGCACCGGGGAGACCTCATAGCCGTAGAGACGGTCGAGGATGCGGCGGGTTTCCTGGGCGTCGATAAGGTTGTAATCCAGATCGCGCGTATTATCCGCAGCTTCCAAGATGGCTGACTTGGTGATCTCATTGAACACCATGCGGCGTACCGGGACCTTAGGCTTTAGAACCTCGAGCAGGTGCCACGCGATGGCTTCACCCTCGCGGTCGGGGTCTGTTGCGAGGAAGAGCTGGTCGCACTGCTTCAGCTTGGATTTTAGGTCCGCGACCTTTTTCTTCTTATCGGGGCTCACCACATATAGCGGGGCGAAGTCGTCCTCCGGGTTCACGCCGAGGCGCGCCCAGGATTCCTTCTTATACTTAGCCGGCACATCCGCAGCGCCGCGGGGAAGATCGCGGATATGGCCCACGGAGGCCTCCACGATGTACTTATCTCCGAGGTAAGGCTGGATCTTCTTCGCCTTCGTCGCCGACTCGACGATCACCAAGGTCTTTCCCGGCCCGGCTGCTTCTGCCACTTCGACTTCATCCCTTTCGATGATGCGAACAATAAGGTTTGCACGCTTTCAGCAATCGCCCCTAGCGTACACAGATGATCTGCGTTTTCTTTCTCGCACCATATACGCGGTTGTGCCAAAAGGCCGTTTTCAGGGGCACTATGTACCCCCACGGAACCGGTCTATACTGGCCTACTTAGAACGCCCAGTAGCTGTGAAAGCATTGTGGGGCACGATAGCACACCCAAGACGACGCCCGCGGAGGATTCATGGTCGACACCATCACTATGTGGATCGAAACCGTCATGTCCACAGAGTGGATCTACCCGTTGGTAGGCGCACTGATCTTTGGTGACTGCTTCTTCCCCGTACTGCCGTCTGAAATCCCGCTCAATATGGCCGGCGCTTGGTCCGGCTCGCAGGGCTTTCCGCACCTGCCCACCATGTTTTTCGTAGCGCTAATCGCCGCCATGATGGGAGATAATCTCTGCTTCCTATTAGGCACACGGTTCATGCCCCTGCTCAAGCGCGTGCCTAAGGGATCAAAGGCTTACGAGGGGCTGAACTGGGTCAAGCGCAATATGCGCCGCGGCGGTGGTGCGGCCATCATTATCGCGCGCTTCATCCCCTCCGCCCGGCTCTTCATGACTATCCTGCTGGGATCCATGCGGTTTCCCTGGCTGGTCTTCTTGTTCTTCGACACCATCGGCGTCGCCCTCTGGGCCGCCCAAGCGCTAGCCATCGGCTATCTCGGTGGCATGGCCTTTTCCGATTCGCCGGTGCTGGCGGTGGTAGTCAGCATTATCGCCGCCGTCGTCATCGGCGTCGGCCTGCAGAAACTGCAGAATAAGTTCACCGAGTGGTGGGATACCCGCCGCGGCTACGCCGAAACGCCGTAGCGGGAAGACCTGAGCGAGGCAACCGGCCGCCTAAACTACGGACACGGACTGGGCCTGCTCGCCCTTCGGACCGGAGCCTACCTCGAAGGTGACCTGCTGATTTTCTTCTAGGGTGCGAAATCCGCTGCCCTGGATCTCGGAGTAGTGGACGAAGATATCGCCTTCGCCGTCCGCGCGCTCGATGAAGCCGTAGCCCTTTTCAGAGTTAAACCACTTAACGGTTCCTTGTGCCATGGTGTGCAGTCCTTTTCTTGATTGGCGGTGCGGCGATTCCGCGCCGAGGGGTTCGGTAAATGCGTCCTTTAGCAGTACCTTAAAGTGTAAACACCGCACCAAGACATCATTGGCCTCATCTCAGTGTGACACGTTCCACGCCAAAGCGATAGGCCTAACCCACGAGGGGGTAAAAATTGACTCACCCGGAAACGGATAATCCCCTGGGAGAAGAGCTCCTCGAGTTCATCCAGTGCCGCCTCGATGAGTCCACTCTCACATTTCAGACCACCCTGCCGCCGCAGCGCGCGCAGTATGCCGAGTGGCCCGAATGGGTGCTGCCGCAGTTGCGGGAAAAGCTGGTAGAAGGGGGCGTCGGCAAGCTGTATAGCCACCAAGCGGAGCTGGCGCAGGCGGCCTGGGCCGGCGAGGATGCGGTGATTTCTACCGGTACGTCCTCGGGTAAGTCCCTGGGCTATCAGCTGCCCATTCTGAGCCGGCTAGCGCAGGAGCCGACCGCCTGCGCGCTGTATCTCACCCCCACCAAGGCGCTGGGATCTGACCAGCTGCAGGCGGTGCTCGAGCTGTGCCGGGGCATTCCGGCGCTCAAGGGCGTGGTGCCCTCGCCTTATGACGGCGATACGCCGCAGGAATCCCGCGCGGGCGTGCGCGATCATTCGCGGTTCATTTTCTCCAACCCGGATATGGTGCATATGTCGCTGCTGGCGGCGCACGCGCGGTGGGCGCGGCTGCTGCGGCACCTGGAGTTCATCGTCATCGATGAATGCCATTCCTACCGAGGCGTTTTTGGCGCGAACGTGGCGCTGGTGCTGCGGCGCCTGCTGCGCCTGTGCGCGCACTATGGCTCGCGGCCGACGGTAATTTATGCCTCGGCCACTATGAAGGACCCGGGCCGGCATGCGCAGCGCCTTACCGGCCGGCCCACCCGCGCGATTACGGAGGACACCGCGCCCACCGGCGCGCGCACCGTGGCGCTATGGGAGCCGGGCTTTATCGAGGGCGCCGAGGGCGAGCACGGGGCGCCGGTGCGCCGCGCCGCCACCACCGAGGCGGCCGAGATGATGGCCTCCTTCATCGCCGAGGGCGCGCGCACCATGACCTTTGTGCGTTCGCGCCGCTCGGCCGAGGTAGTAGCCATGCGCGCGGCCGAGGTGCTCTCCGGTAGCCTCGGCCGGCCCGATTTTGCCCAGCGCATCGCCGCCTACCGCGCCGGTTACCTGGCCGAGGACCGCCGCAAGTTGGAGCGCGCGCTTGACGACGCCTCCTTGCTCGGCGTCGCCACCACCTCCGCCCTCGAGCTGGGTATCGACGTCGGTGGGCTCGATGCTGTGGTCACGGCCGGCTTCCCGGGTACCGTCGCAAGCTTTTGGCAGCAGGCCGGGCGCGCCGGCCGCCGCGGGCAGGGCTCGCTCGTGGTGCTCATCGCCCGCGATGAGCCGATGGATACCTACTTAGTCCACCACCCCGAGGCCCTGCTGGGCCGGCCGGTGGAGGCCAGCGTCTTCAATCCGGCCAATCCGTATATCCTCTTCGGCCACGTCTATTGCGCCGCGGTGGAAAAGCCGCTGGATGATGCCACGATTGCCGCCTGGGGTGCTCAGGATGTGGTTCACCAGCTGGCCAAGTCTGGCCTGCTGCGCCGCCGCGAGCGCGGCTGGTTCGCCGTGCCCGTCCCTGCCCATTCGCCGGAAGAGCTTTCCCCAGAGACGGCCCATACCGCGGTGTCGCTGCGCGGCGGGGCGGGCGAGGAAGTCATGATCGTAGATTCCTCCGACGGCCGCCTGCTCGGCACCATCGACGCCGCCCGCGCTACCAGCCAGGTCCACCCCGGCGCGGTGTACCTGCACCAAGGCGAGAGTTTTGTCATCGAGGAGCTCATCCTCAGCGACTACCTGGCGCTGGCCCGGCCCGAGACCCCGGACTATTCCACGACTCCGCGCTCCACCACGGATATCCGCATCCTGCGCGAGGCCGATAACCTGGTCAATTACTCCCCAGGACTGTGGGTGGCGGACGTGGAGGTGGAGGTCACCGACCGCGTCACCGGCTACCAGGTGCGGCTTGCCGACGGCACCATTGGCGACGATATCCCCCTCGATCTCCCCGAACAGCGCCTGGTCACCCGGGCGGTGGCCTACACCATCGATCCAATGGCGCTTGCCGCGATGGGGGTTACCGCCTCCGATACTCCTGGCACGCTGCACGCGGCCGAGCACGCCGCGATCGGCCTGCTACCGCTAATCGCCACCTGCGACCGCTGGGACATCGGCGGCGTGTCCACCGCGCTGCACCCCGATACCCAGCTGCCCACCGTCTTTGTCTACGACGGCCACCCCGGCGGCGCCGGTTTTGCTGAGGAGGGCTTTCGCCGCTTCCCCGAATGGATCGAGGCTACCTTCGAGGCGGTGCGCTCTTGTCCGTGCGAAGCCGGTTGCCCATCGTGCGTCCAGTCGCCCAAGTGCGGAAACGGAAATAACCCGCTGAGCAAGGACGGCGCCATCAAGCTACTGGGTGCGCTGGTCACCATGACGCAGGGCTAGCCTCAACTTAAGCGGTTTTGCCTTTTTCTTCATTTACTCGCTGCGCCCGCGCGTATTCATAGTCGGCGCTGCGCTGCAATAGCTCCTCACGCCGATGAGGAAACCGCTCCAATATTATGCGCTGAATTTCCGCCGCTGCACGTGCGCGAGTGCGCCGCACTTCCGGATTTGGCTCGTAAAAAGGCGAGCCTTGCGGATGCCTCATGGAGCATCGCCTCTTTCTTCTTTCGGGGCAGATTTGTCGAGCTCACCCTCTTTAAACTCTTGGGCAAAATCCCACAGCGTGTTGATAAAAGGGGAATCTCCTTCAACGTCCGATAATAATCCCAGAATTGTGGGGAGAAAATACCATCCAGTAAGTCTTTCGGCGGTATTCCCGCCAAGCGATGAAGCCTGCTACGGCTGCCACCGCGGTGGGGATAAGGCGCACTACTGCTTCCTGCCAGGTCATACCGGCCCGGCCTTCGCTTGAGTGGACCGGCCACGGACCGTGGCGGTGACGATGACGTCGCGGCCGGACTCGGTGCAGGTTTCTAAGGCGGCGTCATTGAGCGCGGCGGTATCGCGCGCGGCGGTGCAAGCATCTTCACCCGTAGCGAGGGCCCAGGCGCCGGCAACCGCCGCGAGGTCGGCCGCCACCTGGGCCTCGTGTCGCGCGGCCACGCGCGAGCCCACTGCCGCCACGATAAGCAGCAGGCTCACGATGGCGACGATGATGCCGGCTGCGGCAATGGTGGCATAGCCTTCCTCGCCGCAGCGCCTCGGCCTACTCATTTCCGCCCACCTCGGCCGGAAATACCGCTTCGGAGCGCATGGTGCCGACGGGGGCATCGACGCTTACCGACGCCCTCACCAACCCACCGCTTTCTTCCACGCTAACCTGGGCATCCTCGCGCGGGGGATGGTATTCGACGCCGATGGCGTGCGAACGCGCGGCCGCGCCCGCCATGTCCACCGCGGCGATATAAGATGCCAGCGTGGCAATGGCACCCACGATTCCCGCCGCGACCAAGACCAGGGAGCTTAAAGCCAAGGCGGCCTCGATGGTCACGGAGCCATCGTCATCAAATACCCTGTGCATCATTCCTCCTTTCTGCCGGCAGGCTGGGCCCGCCGGCCACGGTTAGAGAGCGGCGCTAGCTCGGGGTATTCGAGAGGGCGTCGGTAATGATGCCCTCGATGGCATCGACCACCCCGCCGCCGTTGATGACCATGTAGAGCACCCCGGCAAGCGCGGCGGCCGCCAAAGATCCCATGGCATATTCGATGGTGCTCATCCCCTCGTCATTGCGGATGAGCTGGGAATACTTATTTAGTGCGTGCATGATTAGTGTCCTTTCATGTGAGGTTTAGAGAAGTTGTGCGCCCAAACTGATAACTACGGGCGCAAGTCCTAGAACGATGAATGCTGGCAGGAAGCACACCGCCAGCGGGAGGGCGATAAATACTCCTGCGCGCTCCGCCTGCGCCGTGGCATGAGCGGATGCTTCCGCGCGCAAAGAAGTACAGATTCGATGGCACCCGGCCGCGATGGTGGCGCCGGATTGGCCCGACATGATGACAAGCTGCGCTAAGTCCTCCAGCCCCGCATGGCCCTTCATGTGGCCCCACGCGGAGTGCGCGGGAACGCCCACGCCGAGCAGCGCGGCGACGGTCTCCCACAGTTCCTTAGTCTGGGCATCCGCGGTGCGGGCCACCGCGGTGGTGGCGCCATGTACGGAAAGCCCTGCGGCCAGGCACGCTGCGAAGAGCTCGACGTCGCCAGCTACTGCCAGTGGATCCAGCGGTGCGGCGGGCTTGAGCTTGCTTATCAGTCCCCCGCGTGCGGTCGGGCCATCGCGCGGGGTCTTGGCGGTGGTCTCGGTTGCGCTGGCAGGTGCCAGGCGGGCGGTGTGCGGCGGCAGGCCAATAAGGGCGGCGAGGGCGATAAAGATGAGCGGGGTCATGCGGCCGCCTTCCGGATGATGACGCGCGACCAGGCGAATCCGCCGCAGGCCAGCGCCACGCCCACCACGAGGAGAATGCCGCCTAATCCACCGCCTAAAAGGAATCCGAGCGAGTTAGCACCCATGGCCCCTCCCATGGCGATGCCGGCTATGGGCAGGCACGCGAGCACCGTGGCGGTGGCTTGGGGTCCTTGCAGGCTAGCGGCGGTGGATTGCTGGTGGCGTCGGGAAGCGTCGAGGCGGCTTTGGGCTTGGTCGAGCAACCTGGCCACCGCTATGCCGTGATAGGTGGAAAGCTCTAATAAGTGACCCAAGCGGTGAAACTCTGGCAGAGCCTTGCCGCCCTGCGGATCTATCAGCGCCATGTGCGGCGGCGCACCGCGCGCGGCGAGGGTGGCCGTGGATTCTAGTGCTGCGGATACCTCGCGCGGGGTGGTAGCTGGAAGGGACTCCACGCCGCGGGCGAGCGCGCCAGCCAGGGTCGCCCCCGCACGCAGGTCCGCGGTGACCACGCCCAGGTAGGCGGCCAGCCCCTCGCGGCCGCGCCGCTCCGCCCGCGCGGCCACTAAGTCTTTGACGTACCAAGACACGCACCACGCGATAATGGCGGCGGCGATGGCGATGCTAATGCGTCCCACCGAGTAGAAGACCAGGCTGCCGCAAAAGACTGCGCCTAAGATCACCACGGAGCTGGTCTGTGCCCGGCGCGTGGCTGAGGCCAAGCGGCCGGCACTCGAAGGCGCGGGTATAAGGAGCGCGGCGGCAAGGAAGAGGTAGCTAAGCATGGCTGGCCTCCCCGGCAGGCTCGCCCAGAAGCTGCGCGGAGAATTCCGCGAAGCCGTCTGCCGGGCCATCTTCGGCGCTCCAGATGATGCGCGGGGTCACTGGGTTTCCCTCGAGCACACCGATATGGGCGAGGCGGCGGCCCTGCGGGGTGCGCTCCATGGTCAGCACCATGTGCACAGCCGCCGCCAATTGCGAATGCAGCGCCGCGCGGTCCACGCCGCCGAGGGCGGCGAGCGCCTCCATGCGGGCTGGTACTTCAAAGAGGGAATTGGCGTGCAGCGTGCCGGCGCCGCCGTCGTGGCCGGTGTTGAGCGCGGCGAGGAGGTCCACCACCTCGCGGCCGCGGATCTCGCCCACCACGATGCGGTCCGGCCGCATGCGCAGCGCTTGGCGCAGCAGTTGTGACATCGTGACCTCGCCACTTCCCTCCGCGTTGGCCCGGCGCGAGACCACGCTGACGCAGTGCGGGTGGTGCGGGGAGAGCTCGGCGGTGTCCTCGATAACGAGGATGCGTTCGCGCTCGGAGACGGTTCCCAAAAGCGCGGAGAGCAGGGTGGTTTTGCCGGAACCGGTGCCGCCGATGACGAGGAAGGAAATCCGCTTGTCCACCACGGCGCGCAGCAGTGCCGCGATGTCGTCAGGCAGCGTGCCATTGTCTACCAGCTGGGGCAGGGTGGTCTGCGCTTGGCGCAATACGCGCAGGCTCAGGCAAGTCCCGGCAACCGCGGGCGGGCTCAGCAGTGCGTGGACGCGCAATACGACACCATCGGGGCGAGTGACGCGGCCATCGGCAAAGGGCTGCGCATCATCGAGGCGCGTGCCTGAAGCTGCCGCAAGCCGGCTGGCCAGCTGGCGGACCTCGGCATCATCGCGGAAGGTGATATCGGTGCGCTCAAGGCCTTCGCCGCGGTCCATGAATACCGCGTGTGGCCCGTTGACTACGACGTCTGTAACGCCCTCGCGCCCCAGCACCGCATCGAGCGGGCCCATGCCGGTGGCGTCTTGGCGCAGGCGGCGCAGCAGGTCGAGCACTGCAACGTCACTAATCACGCCGGCTTCTGCGCGAATGCGCCGGGCCAGAGCTGCCGCATCATGCACCAATTCGGGCTCGGCGGCAATGATGCGCTGCATCTTTTCCAGCGTTTCTTGTGCTGCTTTATGCTCGCTCATACGCCGACCTCCTCGAGGACCGCGCGGGCGGCCTTGCGCAAGGGTGCGGGGAGGCGCTGCGGCAGGCCGCCGATTTCCACCGCGCGGGTGAGGCCCCGGAGCGTCGGCAATTCTGCCAGCACCGTGCTGTGGACGATGCGTTCTACTTCGGCCGCGCTTAACGACGCCCACTGGCGTTGCCGCAGCACCACCACGCATCTGCGCCGCGCAGCATCGAGACGCACCAGAAGTTGCGCGGCCGACGCGGCCGATCGCACCTCCGCGGCCACCACGATGACCACGTGGGTACAGGCATCCGGGATAGTCTCCGGGGTGCAATCCACCACGCATACCCCTTCGCCCGCATGGGCCGCCCCTACCACCCGGGCAAGCAGGTCCATGTCCAAGCGGAAGGGATCCGCGACGGTGCTGCGCGCGGCCGAGAGCACCGCTACCCCATCAGGCGTGGATGGCAGCGCGCGGTAGAGATCGGCGGCATCGATGCTGCCATCGCCCACGGTAAGCTCCGGCCAACGCGCCCCCGGTTCCGCTTCTACGCCGAGCAGGAGGTCGAGGCCGCCGGAGTATGGGTGGGCGTCGATAAGCAATGCGCGACCGTCGGCTGCGCACTGGGTGCGGGCCAGCGCGGCCGCGAAGGTAGAAGCACCCACCCCACCGCTCGCGCCCACCACTGCGATGGTCGCACTGCCCGGCCGCGCTTCCTGCGGCGCGCCCGCCGCGGCAATGCTCGCCAGCAACTCCTTCACCTGGGCGGGGATGATAAAGGCGCTCTCCGCGTGGCAGGCGAGCGCCGCCTCGTAATCAATCGGTCCGGGGTCCGCGGCCAGGAAAAGCACCGGCGCAGGCGCGGTGTGGGTGCGCCGCGCTGCTGCCACCACGCGGGCCATAAGGGAATCAACCAGCACCGCATAGGCGCCGGGCAGGCTGCGAGGGATATCGCGGGGATCGGTTACGGTCAGCACATCGTGGCTGGTCGCAGCCGCGGCGTGAACGGCCTCGGCGCGCAGCGCTTCGTCACCAATGGCGACAACGATGACGGCGGAATCAGGGTGTAATGCGTTCATGCCTCATAGCCTGAAGCAGTCGCGCAACCGCAGCGAGGCTCTGGCAGCAGCGTTGTGGATAACCCGCCAGACGTCACCATGTGGACCTAGTTTGGTTGTCGTTTCAACCAAAAATCTGTGGATAACCGGCACCACACGTCGGTAGATATAGGTGACGGCCCGCGCATCGGGGGGGTGTGCGCGCGGGCCGTCAGTAACCCGGCCTCGGGGGGTGAGCCGGGGCAGGCCGCACAGTATATCGGGGCCTTGCACGCATTATTATGACATGTTCGCCACCCAATCACAACAGCTAACAGCAGATTTCCACGGCCACGGCGCTGACCTGCACCGAATGCATGTTCACTCAGCGCCACCCCCACGCGGGTTCCCAATCCCACATTTGTGACATACAAATCACCGTTAACGCCAGCCACTTCTACACCAGCAAGCGCTGAGGGCGGCTACACTCGGCAGCACATCATGCCTACTTCCCGCGATCCCCGTCATCCCCGCCGCGCCGCCACCACTCGCGCCGGCGGCGACCACGCACGCACCGCGGCGTTTTTCGATCTCGATAAGACCATCATCGCCACCTCCTCGGCCTATGCGTTTGGCCGCGAGTTCCTCCACAACGGGCTCATCTCGCCGGCCGAAGCACTGCAGCTCTCACTTGCTAAGGCCAGCTATATGTTTTCCGGCCTGACCAGCGAAGGCATGGATTCCACCCGCGACCAGCTCACCGCACTGGTCACCGGGTGGTCCGTGGACGAGGTGCGCGCCATCGCCCGCGACACCATGCATCACGTGGTCACACCCTCCATTTATGCCGAGGCCCGCGAACTCATCCGCGCCCACCGCGTTGCTGGCCACCACGTGGTCATCGTCTCTGCCTCCGCGGCCGTGCTGGTGGACATCATCGCAGAGGAACTCGGCGTCGAGCACGTCATCGCCACCGAATTGGCAGAAGAAAACGGCCGCTTTACCGGGGAGGTTCTCTTTTACTGCAAGGGTCCCACCAAAGCAGAGGCACTGGAGCGGACCGCAGCGGCAGAAAACCTCGACCTTAATGCCAGCTATGCCTACTCGGATTCCGCTACCGATATCCCGATGCTGGAAAAGGTAGGCCACCCCGTCGCCGTCAACCCGGACAAGCAGCTAAAGCGCCACGCCCTCGCCCACGAATGGGAGATCCGCTCCTTTAAGGACCCAGAGCCGCTCCTGCCTGCGCCGACCGCCAAGGAAGTTGGAATCGGCGCCTCCGTTCTGGCAGGTACCGCGGCAGTTATCGGCGCTGGCCTGTGGCTCGCCCAGCACCCGGGCCGCCCCGGCCCGCCCAAGCGGGGCCCACGGCGCGCCTCCTAGGCCGCGCGGGCAATCGCGTCGGCTTCTTTGCCGCCGGCGGTCCAGGCGGCGAGGTGGGTTAAGAGGGCGTCGGCAAGCGCGGTGCGGTAATTGCCCACCGCTGCGGCATACTCGGCGCGGTGGCGGGTGTAGTAGACCTCGGGCACGGCGAAACCGCGCGGGTCAAAGCCCGTATGCACCGCGGCGAGGCGGGAGGCAACGCGGGCGACGAGGCCACTGCGAGGGCCAAAGAACTCGCCGGCGGCAATCTCGGCATGGACCACACTCGGCAGCAAGAGATCGAAAGCGGGACCGCCACCCTGCGCGATGAGCCGGCCTAGCCCTTGCAAGCGCGCACTCTCGCCGGCCGGAATGCCAGTACCGCCCGCCGCTACATCAATGCGCGCCAGCACCTGCAGCGGTGCCCGGGCAAAGGAGCGCACCGTGGCATCTAAGAGTTCCGGGGCGGCCACGGAATAGGCGCTGACTGCGCTGGCCAGCGGACCTTTTTCCATATCTTCCGGTCCCGGATGTGGGGGGATGGCGTGGCCGTCCAGCGCCACGCTGGCGCGGGCGCCGCGCATGAGGGACTCCGCAGAGATAACCTCAAACTTGCGCAATCCTGCAGGTCGGCGGTGTGCGCGGGCGATGGCAGCGGCGGCCTTTTCTGCACTTTCTTTCACCCCCGGCAGGCGAAACAGTGGGGATAACGCGTCATTTTCTGACATATCCATTAGGATAGCCGTGGAAGTCCCTAAGTATGCGTGGCACCATGGGATAATAGTGATTCCATTATTATTGGGGACATTACAAGGTTTAGATAAACGCGAGGAGAATTAATCGTGAGCAACGATGGACTTTTTACCGACGGTACTGATCAATTTGCACCGAAGGTGAACTCTATCCCTTTGAGTGACGTGGATACGTCCTCGTCCGAGACCTCGGTAGGCCAGCTGGTCTCCAACGCCACCGAGCAGATGTCCCAGCTCGTGCGCTCCGAGGTGGAGCTAGCCAAGACCGAGCTGGCAGAGTCCGCTAAGAAGGGCGGCATCGGTGCAGGCCTCTTCGGCGGCGCAGGCACCATCGCACTGTATAGCTCCTTCTTCTTTTTCTTCTTCCTGGCCGAGCTTCTCGCCGTCTGGCTGGACCGCTGGGCAGCGTTCCTGATCGTCTTCCTGATCATGATCGTCCTCGCCGGCATCCTGGCCTTCATTGGCCTGAAGAATGTCAAGCAGGTCAAGGCCCCGCAGAAGACCATTGATTCCACCAAGGAGCTCAAGAACCTGGTTCCGGGCAAGGCGCAGAAGTCCCTGGACCGTAAGAACACCCACGGCCTCTACACCTAAACCGGCAGGCGCCACGCGTACGTGCACCCCTCTATCCGCCCTAGCTAGCCTGGGGCGGATTTTGTGTACTTCCTCCCCTTTTCTCTACCGTTTCTGCCCCAACTATAGAAAGGCGGCACCATGGCCTTCGCACCCCTGCCTCCCTCAACGGTGGAGCTGGATGGACCTTATGCGCATGAGTTCGTCCACACCCGCGGCATCCGCTTGCACGTAGCCACGGCGGGCGATAGCACGCAGCCCCTAGTGGTGCTTATCCACGGCGCTTTTGGCGGGTGGTTCGATTATCAGGACGTCATAGCGCCGCTTGCCCAACGCGGCTTCCACGTCGCGGCCGTGGATATGCGAGGTTTTGGCATGTCCGATAAGCCACCCATTGATCCGGGACAGGATATCCGTACCTTGGTGGGCGATATTAGCGGGCTGATCCAAGCCTTGGGCCACGACGACGCCTTTGTAGTAGGCGCCGATACCGGCGGCGCGGTGGCTTGGTGCCTGGCTGCTGAGCGCCCTGAGCGGGTGCGCGGCCTGGCCTCCATTTCCGCCGCCCACCCGGTAGATCTGCGCCGCGCGATTGCCGCCCGGCCGTGGGATTTTGGCTGGATTAACCTGCGCTCGCTGCTGTGCCGCCTGCCGCGCGTTACCCGCGCCCAAAACCTGCTGCTTAGCCCCCGCGCCTATCGCAAGGAGCTGGAGCTGGATACGGGGCCTTTGCTTGCCGACGCCGCCCTAGACCGCATCCTCGATCTCCGCCTGCGCGCCTCCCGCATCGGCAGCGTCCGCCGTGGAATCTTGTGGAACCACCGCATGCGCACCGCCGTGGTCCCCTTGACCTGGGTGGAACTGGCAGTAGAGCGTCCCGTTCTCTTCATCCACGCCCAACAGCGACTGTGGAACCCTGTGGTCCGCCGCGCCGCCTCGCGCGCCCGCCGCGGATTCACCGCCACGACCGTCCCCGGCGCGAAGAACCTTCCTCACCTGGAAGCACCGGCGGATTTCGTTTCCATGCTGGCGGCCTGGCTACAAGAACATAACTAGTGCGCCACGCACTCCCCGGTATCAACCGGGTGGGTAAGCTGCGTGATGTCTCCGATTTGGGCGTTGACCTCATCGGCGGTTAAGGCATAGCCCGTCTCGGAATCATCCACCGAGGCGCCGAAGACCACGCCGAGGACCTCGCCGGCCGTGTTGACCAGCGGCCCGCCGGAATTTCCTTGTTGGATCTTGCCGCGCACGGTGTAGGAATCGCGTTCCACGCGACCATGCGAGTAGATATCCGGGCCGGAAATGGTGATGCGATCGCGCACGCGCGCCATCTCGGCGTCGAAAGGCCCGGAGTGCGGGAAGCCCATGACCATGGCATCATCGCCCGTCTGGGCCGGGGCCTGGGCCCAGGGCAGTGGATCGATGCCCAGGTCGCGCGAGTGCAGCACCGCCACATCCACATCCGGGTTGTAGTAGACCACGGTCGCGTCCTTGAGGCCCACCTTGGTATCCAAGCGCACGGTCTGCGTGCCGGCCACGACGTGAGCATTGGTGATCACGTAGTCATCGGCCGCCACGAAGCCGGAACCCATGAGGCGGCGGGAGCACTCTTCGGCGTCGCCAAGCACGTGAATGATAGACGGCCGCATGCGCCGCACCATCTCCGGATCCTGCACGTCTGGGTCCGGCTCTTCTACTTCCTCGGTGCTAATCGAGTTTTGCCACGGCGAGACCAGCGGCGGCAGGCCGGACTCGTTGAGCATCGCCGCCACCCCATTGGGCAGCGACGCTACCTGCGCCGGTGCGGCCGAGTTGAGGTTGCCCAAGATGCGGGAATCGCGCAGGCCCTGGCCGGCCGCACCGCCTAAATTAGTGGCCACGGGGATAGAAATCAGCCATATAACCACCAAGGCGGCAAAGGCTTGAAAAACCGCACCCACGGCAGAATCGAGGCGCTGCGTCTTGCGCGCTTTCATGCGATCGCGCACGCTGCCGCCCAACGAGGACCCGATAAGCTGCCCGATGCCCACAAAAAGCACCAGGATTCCCACCAATAGCAGCAAGCGCAGCGAGGGCTGCTCCACCAAGCGCAGGGCGGCTGGGGCCACGGCAATGCCTAGCACTACCCCAGCGCCCACACCTATGGAGGCCAATACCGCCGCGAGGGCGCCATTGCGCCACCCGCTCAGGAGCGCTATGAGGACGGCGACCACAATCAGGCCGTCAACGAAGAGCGCAGGAGTCATGGCTATGGGTTCTTTCTATCTGGGGTTTAAGACGTATACGTACCGCGGCACCAGCGGTTAGGACATCTTCTCATTATTGCGGGAGTTTGTGAGGGAGTCACGCAGGTCCATGACTGAATTGTTATCCCATGGCACGCTCCATCCGGAATGCTGCAAAAGCGCCGAGAGCACGCCGGCGGTAAAGCCCCAAATGACGTAGCCATTGGCGTGAAATGCTGGTCCCTGCCATTTTCTAAAGCCCACCATGAAGCGGTTGCGCGGATCGACTAACTCCCGGATCGGTACGAGAAATACATCATCGGTCTCATCGGGGCTGGCGGGATAGACCTCCCCCGGCTGGGTCCAATGCGCCAAAATCGGGCTCACCGGATTGCCGGTGGCGCGAATATGCAGCTGCTCCCACTGCTCCAGCGGGGTTACGGAGTTGCGCTGCAGGTCCGTTTCCTCCCAGGCTTCCCGCAGCGCGGTATCCACCAGGGAAGTATCCGCGGGATCCCGGCGGCCGCCGGGAAAGGCAATCTGGCCCGAGTGCGAGCGCATGGACGGCGAGCGATGCGTGAGCAAGATGCTGGCCTCCTCCGCGCTCTCACCGCTCAGCAGCATGAGCACGGCCGCTTCCCGCTTGACCGGCACCTGCACATTGGTGCCATTGAGGGACGAAGCCTGGCGGTTGCCAATGAGCTCTTGCACTTGGCTGGGGTCTACCCCCAGCGCCGGCTTGAGCCATTCTGGCGTGCGCTCGGGAAGGAGTTGACTCATGCCGCAATCGCCTCCTCCACGGCCTTTTCAATCTCCGCTGCGGAGCTAAACGGCTGCGCAAATTGCTTGCGCACCTCGCCGTCCTTGAGCACCACGGTCACCGGCACCACGCCCGGCAGGCCCAGCTCACCGGCGAACTTATTATCCGAATCTTGGAAGCTCGGCAGCTCCACGCCCAGGTCATTCAAGAAGGCTGCACCACTTCCCGCGTTCTTATCCGCGTGCACGCCTACGACCTGCCAGTCCGGGTGCGCTTCCGCCACATCCTGCAGATAGGGAAGCTCCGCGCGGCACGGCTCGCACCACCACGCCCACACGTTAACCACGGCTACGCCCTCATCGGCCGGCTTTCCGGCGGCCGCACCGCCTAGGCACTCCAGCTCTACCCCAGCCACAGTGCCGGCCGGGCAGTCTGGGCGCTGCGGGACTTCCTGCGGGGAAGCCTCGCTTGGCGACGCCTCCTCGGATCCGTCCCCACCCCGCAACTGCAAGACCCCAGCTACCGCAATGACGGCAATGAGGATCGCGGCAATTACCGTGCCAAGGACGTAGTTCTTCATACCGTTAGCCTAGCGCCCACGAGCGGCTGGACACATATCCCGCAGAACGCATGCTTCGCATTCCGGCGTGCGCGCATGACATACTTGGCGCCCGTGAAAGATCACGCGGTGTGAAAACATCGTCCACTCTTCCTCCGGCACGAGCTGAGCGATGTCCCGCTCAATCTTGACCGGGGTCTTCTCCCCCGTCAGCCCGAGCCGCTGCATGAGGCGGCTAAAGTGCGTATCCACGGTCAGCCCAGGAATCCCGAAGGCATTTCCGAGCACCACCAGTGCGGTCTTGCGACCAACACCGGGCAAGCTGGTCAGTTCCTTGACCGTGCGCGGGACTTCGCCTTGAAAATCTGCCACCAGCTTCTCCCCGATGCCCAAAAGGTGACCCGCCTTGGCGCGCTGAAAGCCCAACGGCCGCAGGATGCTCTCCAAGTCCGAACGCTGCGCAGCCGCATAATCCGCCGCCTCGGGGTAGCGGGCAAAAAGTTCAGGGGTCACCGAATTCACGCGTTCATCCGTGCATTGTGCGGAAAGAACGGTGGCAATGAGCAGCTGCAGCGGGGAGTCATAATCCAAGGCACACCGTGCATCCGGATATTCCTGCGCCAAACGCCGATTTACTTCCGGTGCGCGTAGCTCCGGCGCGCTGGCCGCTGACAGTGCTGAATTCATGGGGTTCAGCTTAGTAGACTAGGAAAACATGATTTCACTCGTGATTCTGGTACCACTTGCCATCGCCCTTTTCGCCCTCCTGATGGAAAAGCTCGAGGCAGTCGTTTTCGCTGACTAGGCCGCAAAACTGCTGGCCTGAACCGTGCACTAGCACGAGTAGAGTTTCTATAGTGTGACAAAATTTCTGTGAAGTACCAAAAGTGACCAATTACACTGTAAGATGAAACGCGTTACACAGTGACCCCGCTTGTTCCGCATTGTCGAGTGCATGAAAGACCGCACCCAGATGTGGCACAGGCTCATCTATGGACTTTCGTAGTCGACATCCAAGGAGTAAAACGTGGAAGGCGTACAGGACATCCTCTCCCGCGCCGGAATCTTCCAAGGCGTTGATCCCGTTGCAGTGCAGCACCTTATCGAGCAGATGGAGACCGTGCGCTACCCGCGCGGAACCACCATCTTCGACGAAGGCGAGCCCGGTGACCGCTTGTACATCATCACCTCGGGCAAGATTAAGCTCGCCCGCCACGCCCCGGATGGCCGCGAAAACCTGCTGACGGTCATGGGCCCATCCGATATGTTTGGCGAGCTGTCCATCTTCGATCCGGGCCCGCGCACCTCCTCCGCCGTGTGTGTGACCGAGGTTCAGGCCGCCACCATGAACTCCGAGCTGCTCAAGAAGTGGGTTGGTGACCACCCCGAAATCGCTC
Source organism: Corynebacterium sp. ACRPF (assembly GCF_022347395.1). Lineage (NCBI taxonomy): Bacteria > Bacillati > Actinomycetota > Actinomycetes > Mycobacteriales > Corynebacteriaceae > Corynebacterium > Corynebacterium sp. ACRPF. Next base: position 6,795 of record NZ_JAKRNB010000012.1, on the reverse strand, counting down.
AGCAGCTGCTGCGCGTGCTGGCACGCCGCCTGCGCCGCACCAACGCCAACTTGGCTGACCTCATCTTCACCGACGTTCCGGGCCGCGTGGCAAAGACCTTGCTGCAGCTGGCTAACCGTTTCGGTGTTCAGGAAGGCAGCGCCCTGCGCGTGAACCACGACCTCACCCAGGAAGAGATTGCCCAGCTGGTGGGCGCTTCCCGTGAGACCGTCAACAAGGCGCTGGCCACCTTCGCGCACCGCGGTTGGATCCGCCTCGAAGGCAAGTCCGTTCTCATCGTCGATACCGAGCACCTCGCCCGCCGCGCTCGCTAAGACCGCGCCAGTTCGCTACCCCGCTCCGGCGGGGTTTCGCTGGTTTTACCCCCTTTTAACCAGTTCCGCACCGCACTTGTGGCCACGGTACGCTCCACTCCGCACCGCCTGCAGGCCCCACCGCGGCCATACGTCGGCCCTGCGCTCCTCCTGCCTCAGCCCACAAACACAGTTAAGCCCCTCTCCCCACCAAAGAGGAAGAGGGGCGAACGGAGACAGGCTTATTTAGCCTCGCCGTCCAAGTACTTCAGCGCGGTGCGCGTGGACTGCTCCGCAGCGTGGCGCAGCACCGGGTCCACGTCGTCATACATCTCGTTGACCAGGGTATTCAAATCCACATCATCGCCTAGGCGGGAGCGGATCTCCTTAATCTGGTCAAGGCGGTAGTGGCGGCGGTCAATGTACTTGCGGGCCACCTGCGAGGTGTCATCCAAGTCGGGACCGTGTCCTGGGAACAGCGCAATATCCTTGCCGCGCTCTTCCAAGGTGTCGAGGGTGTGCAGGTAATCGGCCAAGTTACCGTCCGTCTCCGAAAGCAGAACGGTGTGGCGGCCGGCGATGGTGTCACCAGAGATAATGCCTTCGAGGCGGGAATTTCCTACCTCACCGCTCCACACAAAAAAGCAGGTGGAATCCGCGGTATGACCTGGGGTGTGCACGACCTCGAGACTTGGGGTAATGCCATCGAGGGAGATGTGCTCGCCGTCCTGAAGGGCCTCGGCACCATTGCAGTAGCTCGGATCGAAGGCGCGGATGGGGGCGCCGGTCATCTGCCGCAAGCGTTGTGCGCCCGAAGCGTGGTCATCGTGGCGGTGGGTAATCAAAATCAAAGCCACCTCACCTGCGTTGCGATGCACAACGTTGAGATGGCCTTCATCCTCGGGACCCGGATCCACGACGATCGCCCGAGAGTCTTCAGCGGCGCGAATAATCCACGTATTCGTACCCTCAAGGGCGGTGTAGCTGGGGTTATCACAAAGGACTACGCCAACGGACTGGCTGACGGGACGCAATTGACTATATGCGGGGTGCTCCATAGTTACTAGCCTATCCGATCAAGCAGCAATTTCTACGATTAGTTCGATCTCTACCGGGGCGTTTTTAGGCAACGCAGCCACGCCCACGGCGGAGCGGGCATGCGTTCCAGCATCCCCAAAGACCTCACCGATGAAATCGGAGGCACCATTGATAACTACCGGTTGGTCTCCATAGGCCGGATCGGAGGCCACAAACCCCACGATTCTTACCACGCGGGAGATATTGTCCAGGCCAACTTCGGCATCGATAGCGGCAAGCGCATTCAGCGCCGCGATGCGTGCCTGTTCCTGGGCTTGTTCCGTGGTGACTTCGGCGCCAACCTTGCCGGTGAGCGGCAGGGCGCCTTCTACGAGGGGAAGCTGGCCAGAGGTCCAGACCTGATCACCCACGCGCACGGCCGGCACATAGGAAGCTAACGGCTTGGCGACGCCCGGTAGCTCATACCCCAGCTCCCGCAAGCGAGCATGAAAGCCCATTTACTCTGCCACCTCGCGCTTGAAGTAGGCCACGACGTTTTCCGGGTTAGGACCCGGGGTGACGGTGACCAGTTCCCAGCCATCTTCACCCCAAGAATCGAGGATCTGCTTGGTGGCGTGGGTAAGAACAGGTGCGGTTGCGTATTCCCATTTAGTCATGGGCCCATTCTAACTATTAAATACGCCCCACGCCGTCTAAATTCTTAAATCCCGACGAGCTCGCCGCCTTGGGCCAAGTAGTGAGCCCAATCCGTGATGTGGGGGTTCTTGCGCAGCAGGGCTCGGCGCTGACGCTCGGTCAGCCCGCCCCAAACACCGAACTCGACGCGATTATCCAGGGCGTCAGCGCGGCATTCGGTTAGCACCGGGCAGTGGCGGCAAATGACGGCCGCCTTGCGCTGTTCCGCACCGCGAACGAAAAGAGCATCCGGGTCGCCCTTGCGGCATTTGGCCTGGGTGACCCACTCACCACGCTCGGGATTTCGGGCTGTATTAGACATTCCAGCAGTCTTCACACGAACGGTCATGGGTGAGTGTGCTCCTTCCCAGACGGAATACTATGTAACGCATCTAAGTCTATTCATCCAGGTAGAAGATTGTCTAACACGTCACACTTTAGGGGGTGCGAGTGATCTTCCACCTACCAAGGGCGACCACGTAGGGTATGGGGCGTGACTGTCATCAAATCTTTGGCCAAGATAGCCCTGTCTACGGTCTTGGTAGGCGCGCTCATCGCCCTGGCTCTTGCCCCCTTCGCGGGCATTTCCGGTGTAGCGATTGCCCGCACTAACGAAACCATGCAATCTGACCTGCAAGATCTGACTGCCGGCAATATCCCAGGCGTCACCACGATCAAAGACGCCAAGGGCAAGGACATGGCTTATGTCTTCAGCCAGCGCCGCCACCCGGTGGAGAGCAAGAAGATCTCTAAAGCCATGAAAAACGCCATCGTCTCCATTGAGGACGAGCGCTTTTATGATCACGAAGGCGTGGACTTCCAAGGCAATTTCCGCGCCCTGTGGACCAACCTGACGTCGGGCGGCGTCTCCCAGGGCGCTTCCACCATCGATCAGCAGTACGTCAAGAACTACCTCTTGCTGGTCTCTGCCACCACCGATGAAGAGCGCGCCGCGGCCACCGAACAATCCGTGGCCCGCAAGCTGCGCGAGATGCGCATGGCCACCAAGATGGATGCGGAATTGGATAAGGATGACATCCTCACCAACTACCTCAACCTAGTGTCTTTTGGTAACCATGCCTACGGCGTCGAGGCGGCGGCCCGCACTTACTTTGGCACCCATGCTTCCGAGCTCACGGTGCCGCAGGCAGCGATGCTGGCCGGCATGGTCCAATCCTCTGAGCGCCTCAATCCCTATACCAACGCGGCGGAAGTAACCGAGCGGCGCAACCTAGTCCTGCAATCCATGGCGGATAACGGCCATATCAAGCAACAGGAAGCGGATAAGTATAAGGGGGAGAAGCTGGGCGTCGGCAAGAAGCCTAAAACGCTAGCCAATGGCTGCATCGGCGCCGGCGACCGCGGTTTCTTCTGTGATTATGTGCTGAAATACCTGGATAAGAAGGGCATTAGCGAGGAGCAGCTGGCGCGCGGTGGCTACACCATCAAGACCACCCTGGACCCAACGGTGCAGGATAAGGCCCTCGAGTCCGTCCAAAGCCATACCAATCCGGATGCCCCGGGCGTGGCTGAAGTCATGAACGTCATCAAGCCCGGTAGATCGGACCGCAAGGTACTGGCCATGGTCTCCTCGCGCGACTATGGCCTAGACCTGGATAAAAATGAGACCATCCTGCCACAGCCCTATTCCTTGGTGGGCAACGGTGCAGGTTCCGTCTTCAAGGTCTTTACCGCCGCGGCCGCGCTCGAAGCGGGCTATGGCATCAAAAACACCGTGGATGTGCCCACCCGCTATGAGGCGGAGGGCCTGGGCCACGGCGGCGCTGCCGGCTGCCCGGCGAACCGCTACTGCGTGGAAAACGCTGGTGCCTATAAGGCCACGATGACGCTGCAGGAAGCGCTGGCGCACTCCCCCAATACGCCGTTTATCAAGCTCACGGAGCAGGTAGGCGTGGCACCCATCGTCGATATGGCCGTGCGTTTGGGCCTGCGCTCCTACGATGACAAGGGCAGCTTTGATAAAGAGACCTCGATTGCCCAGCACACCAAGGACGCCAACTCCGGCTCCTTCACCTTGGGCCCGGACCAGGTCAACCCGCTGGAGCTTTCCAATGTCGGCGCCACGCTGGCCGCGGATGGCAGGTGGTGCGAGCCCAACCCCATCTCCCAGGTCACGGATAAGGAAGGCAACGAGGTCTATCTCAAGGAAACCCCGTGTGAGCAGGCCGTTGATAAGGGTGTTGCCCGTGCGATGAGCAACGCCCTGTCCGAGGACGCCAAGCAAGGCACGGCCAAGAATGCCGCCCAGGCGGCCGGTTACTCCAGCCCTATCGCGGCCAAGACCGGTACCACCGAGTCCAACCAGTCCTCCGCATTTTTGGGATTCAACGAGGGCATTTCCGCCGCGCCGTATATCTATAACGATGGCACCTCCACCGTCCCGCTGTGTACCGGCCCGGTGCGCCAGTGCGCGGGTTGGGGCAACCTCTACGGCGGCTTGGAGCCGGCGCAGACCTTCTTCAGCATGGCTACGCAGCTGCCGATAGCCACCAAGGCCGGGCTGCCGAATTACAACAAGAAGTACGACAACGGCACCACGGCCGATAAGACCCTTGATAGCCTGCGCGGCAAGTCCGAGGCCGAGGCCCGCCAGACCTTGGAGTCCAAGGGCTACGTGGTCAAGACCTCCCGGGTTATCGGCGGCAATGTTCCTTATGGCCGCGTGGTTCGCGCGATTACCGGCAAGGACGGCAAGAAGAAGGGCGCGGAGATTACGCTGCAGCTTTCCGACGGCGCCGGGGCCTCCCAATCCCCTTCCTCCGGCGTGGCCGACGCCGACTCCACCGGCGCACAAAATAGCACCGGCGGCGGTAATGCCGACGGTGCTACGAGCCCGGGCCGCTCGACTGGCGACACAGGCGGCAGAACGGGTAACGGTGGTGGCGGTACCGATACCGGCGGCGGGTTCTCGCCGGAAGACTTTGGCATCCGCCAAGAGGACATCGATAGCTTTGCTAACGATGTCCGCAGCCTCCTTGGCCGCTAAGCCTCGCCCGTTGCGGTCTCGTCCGCTTTAGCTCAGCTGGGACTTGACCTCAGCGGACAGGCGCTTGCCATCTGCCTGGCCGGCGGCCTTGGCATTGGCCACCTTCATTACTGCACCCATCTGCTTCATGGTGGGTGCTTCGCCGTTTTCGGCCTCTACCTCCGCGATAGAGTCCTTCACTAGGGCCTTAAGCTCGGACTCGTCCAGCTGGCGGGGTTGGTAGGCCTCGAAGAAGGGGACGTCGGCAAGCTCGGCTTCCGCCAGCTCCGGACGGCCGTTTTCCTCATAGACCTCGGCGGACTCGCGGCGCTTTTTAATCTCGCGCGCAATCACCTTGAGGATATCGGCGTCCTCCAGCTCATGCCGGGAGCCATTGGTCTCCTCGGCCTGGATGGCGGCCAGCAAGGCGCGGATGGCGCTGGTGCGCTGCTTCTCCTTGGCCTTCATTGCGGTTTTCAGATCTGCACGGATGGTTTGCTTTAGCTCGCTCATGCCTATCAATGTACGCCAGGTAGTGTGGTAGCCGTGAAACTTTTACGTATTCTTGGCGGCCTCACCGCTGCCGGCCTGGGCGCCGCGGCATGGGGCTATAGCGAACTGACCAAATTCGAGCTCAAGGAATATACGCTCCCCCTCCTGCCCAAGGGCACGCTGCGCGGTAAGTCGGAATTTCGGCTGCTGCATCTGTCCGATCTGCATATGATCCCCGGCCAGGAGACCAAGATTGCCTGGGTTTCTGCCCTCGACGCCCTAGAGCCGGACCTCGTGGTCAACACTGGCGATAATCTCTCCGACCAGCAGGCCGTTCCCGATACGTTGCGCGCTCTCGGTCCTTTGCTGGCTCGCCCCGGCCTCTTCGTCTTCGGCACCAATGATTACTGGGCACCGCAGCCGGTCAATCCCTTCAAGTACCTGCTGGGCAAAAAGCGCGAGCCCTCCTATGTGGACTTGCCGTGGCGCGGTATGCGCGCCGCCTTCTTGGAGCACGGCTGGCGCGATGCCAACCAGGCCCGCCATGAATTCAAGGTGGGCAATGTCCGCCTTGCCGTCGCCGGCGTGGACGATCCCCACCATGATCTAGATGACTACTCCGAAATCGCCGGCCCGCCCAACGAGGACGCCGACTTGTCCCTGGCGCTCCTCCATGCCCCCGAGCCCCGCGTGCTGGAAAAGTTCGCGGCCGACGGCTACCAACTCTCGCTGTCTGGACACACTCACGGCGGCCAAATCTGCCTGCCCGGCTCCCGCGCACTGGTAACCAATTGCGGCATCGACCGCGACCGCGTGCAGGGCCTCCATGACTTCGGCCCGATGAAGATGCATGTTTCCAATGGTCTGGGCACCTCCAAATTCGCCCCGGTACGCCTTTTCTGCCGCCCTTCCGCCACTCTGCTGAAAATCACCGAGGTGGACTAAACCCAGCCACCTGCCGTTTTGTTGATTGCGCTCAGCTTGCGTTAAAGTATCCAGGTACCGCTTTTCAAGGCGGAACGCCGGGATATGGCGCAGGTTGGTAGCGCGCTTCGTTCGGGACGAAGAGGTCGCAGGTTCAAATCCTGTTATCCCGACCAACAGCCCGCAGCTTTGCTGCGGGCCTTTTTCGTTGCAACGACCCTCTGAACTCAAGAGCGACACGCTCAAAAAGAAATCCCCCGGCTAGGTGAACTGCTCCCCATTAGTTGGACTGAGAAATCAGTTTCCGATTAGTGGGGAGTAGTTTTCATTGAGAGCTCGAAGTTTGGTGAGTGAGCATCAGCGGGAGCAGTTGGTTGAACTATTTGA
>NZ_JAKRNB010000011.1:0-100384 GCF_022347395.1 Corynebacterium sp. ACRPF | reverse complement strand
CAAACCACGCAAAGCACTCAACTGGCGCACCCCAGCCGAAGTCATGACCAACGCCCTCACACAAACCGGTAGCATCAAACCAAACTAACCATCATCGTTGCAACGACCCCTAGAATCCGCCACGACCGCGGAAATGAAAAAGTCCGGCCCCTCCGAAGAGGAAGCCGGACTTCATGCTGTGGAGCATAGGAGAATCGAACTCCTGACCTTCTGCTTGCAAAGCAGATGCTCTACCAATTGAGCTAATGCCCCATTGTTCCGTGGTGGGCCTAGCTGGAATCGAACCAGCGACCTCATCGTTATCAGCGATGCGCTCTAACCGACTGAGCTATAGGCCCTTGTGCGGAACGAGAATTAACTCTACATACTATCCCCGGATTTATACAAATCGCCTGTTCAAGAAGCATTTCAGACCACTAAACAAAAGGGGACGATTCGCACGGAAGAAAGAAAAATACCGGCACCCGAAGGTGCCGGCATCTTCAAACGCAAGAGAGGCGCTAGCGATTGTCTAGGTCGACCCGCAGGCCGCCAAAGACATCCACGATGGCGTTGTAAATAACCGCCATCAGTGGTGCCAGCAACGTAAGGAGAACGGCGAAAATAACGCCGATGAGCGCGGAGGCGGAGATAATGACACCGAAGGTGACCTCGAATCCGCCGCCGACGCCGCCGACGAGGCTATTGAGCGATTCCCAGATGCCCACCTGGTTCAGGCCGATGTAGAGCAGGCATACGGCCAGCATCCAGGCAATGAGTCCGACGAGTGACAAGGCCAGACCAACGCGGAAAGCGGAGGTGGGCGAGATTCGCGTAATCGTTACGTCTCGTCGTGCCATTAATTACTCCTCATCCTTGGAAGCATCGCCAGCCTTGTGCTCCTGCTGGACCTCATCCACGGTCTTTTCGCCCTTGGCTACAGCCTGAGCGTCTTCCTCACCATCTTCTTCGACGTTGCGGTCGATGGCAAGCAGTTCGACGTCGTCAGCCAGGTTCACCAAGCGCACGCCCATGGTCGCACGGGAGGACGGACGAATCTGGTCCACCTCGGTGCGGATGACGCCGCCGGCGGAGGTGATGGCGAAGATCTCGTCATCCTCATCGACGGAGATGGCGCCGATGAGCTTGCCGCGCTTCGGGGTGTACTTGAAGGTCATAACGCCCAAGCCACCGCGGCCCTGCAGGGTGTATTCCTCAATGGCGGTGCGCTTGCCGTAGCCGCCAGAGGTGGCGACCAGAAGGAACTCGCCATCGTGAACCACGGACATGGATAGCAGCTGGTCATCGCCGCGGAAGCGCATGCCCTTCACACCGGCGGTAGCGCGGCCCATGGGGCGCAGCTGGTCGTCGTCGGCAGTAAAGCGGATAGCCTGGCCCTGCTCAGAGGTGAGCAGGATGTCATCGCCCTCGGAGACGAGCTGTGCGCCGATGAGCGCATCGCCCTCGTTGAGGTTGATGGCGATAAGGCCAGCGGAACGAGCGGACTCATAATCGGTCAGGCGGGACTTCTTCACGCGGCCCTGCTGGGTGGCGAGGACCAGGTAAGGAGCGTCCTCGTAGGACTGAATCTGGATGACCTGCGCGATCTTTTCTTCCGGCTGGAATTCCAACAGGTTAGCCACGTGCTGGCCGCGTGCGGCGCGACCGCCCTCTGGCAGCTCATAGGCCTTAAGACGGTAGACGCGGCCGAAGTTGGTAAAGAACAAGATCCAATCGTGCGTGGAGCAGACGAAGAAGTTCTTCACAATATCGTCCTGCTTGAGCTCAGCACCGCGCACGCCCTTGCCGCCGCGCTTTTGCGCCTTATAGGAATCCACCTTGGTGCGCTTAGCGTAGCCGGTGGAGGTAATGGTGACCACGACGTTCTCGCGGGCAATGAGGTCCTCATCGGTGACATCGCCGGTGGCCGGGATGATCTCGGTGCGGCGTTCATCGCCATACTTATCGACGATCTCTGCCAGCTCATCGTGGACAATCTGGCGCTGACGCTCCTCGCGGGCGAGGATGTCCTTCAGGTCAGCAATCTCGCGCTCGATCTCGGCCAACTCGTCGATGATCTTCTGGCGCTCCAAGGCAGCCAGCTTGCGCAGCTGCATGGCCAGGATGGCATCGGCCTGGATATCGTCGACGTCGAGAAGCTCCTTCAAGCCTTCGCGCGCCTCGTCCACGGTGGGCGAACGGCGGATAAGGGCGATGACCTCATCCAGCATGTCCAGGGCCTTGACCAAACCGCGCAAGATGTGGGCGCGCTTCTCGGCCTCGTTCAAGCGGTACTGGGTACGGCGAACGATGACCTCGATCTGGTGCTCCACGTAGTAGCGCAGCATCTGATCCAGGCGGAGGGTGCGCGGCACGCCGTCAACAATGGAGAGCATGTTGGCACCGAAGGAGGTCTGCAGCTGGGAGTGCTTGTAGAGGTTATTGAGCACCACGCGAGCCACAGCGTCGCGCTTCAGGGTGACCACGATGCGCATGCCCACGCGGTCGGAGGACTCATCCTCGATCTTGGAAATGCCCGCAATCTTGCCGCTGGCCACGGACTCCGCGATATTGGAGATGAGGTTATCCGGGTTGACCTGGAACGGCAGCTCGGTAATCACGATGGTCTGACGGGAGCCAGACTCCTCGATGGAGGTCACACCGCGCATGCGGATGGAGCCGCGGCCGGTGGTGTAGGCATCCTTAATGCCCTGATCGCCCACAATGAGGCCAGCGGTGGGGAAATCCGGGCCCTTGACGCGTTCCATGCAGGCTTCCAGCGCAGCCTCTTCATCGGCGTCTGGGTTATCCAGCATCCAGTAGATGGCCTCGGCCAGCTCGTTGAGGTTATGCGGCGGAATATTGGTGGCCATACCCACGGCAATACCGCCAGAACCGTTCATGAGCAGGTTCGGAACGCGGGACGGCAGGACGTCCGGCTCGCTGGTCTTGCCATCGTAGTTGGGCGAGAAGTCCACGGTGTTCTCGCGGATATCGCGCACCATCTCCATGGCCAACGGGGTGAGCTTACACTCCGTATAACGCATTGCTGCCGGGCCATCGTTACCGCGGGAACCGAAGTTACCCTGGCCATCCACCAGCGGATAGCGCATGTTCCAGGACTGGGCCAGACGCACCAAGGTGTCATAGATGGCGGAGTCACCGTGCGGGTGGAACTGACCCATGGTGTCCGAAACCGGGCGGGCGGACTTCACGTAGCCACGCTCCGGGCGGTAACCGGAATCGAACATCGCGTAGAGGATGCGGCGGTGCACCGGCTTCAGGCCATCGCGCACCTCCGGCAGGGCGCGGCCGACGATGACGGACATGGCGTAGTCGATGTAACTCGACTCCATCTCCTCATTAATGTCAATGGGAAATATGCGATCAAAAAGATCGTCGTTATTGTCACTCATAACGCCAAATTCTACCCTCTAGCGCCTTTCAGGGCTCGAATTGCCGCACGGGTGGTATCACCGTGGTATCACTGAAGTATGGCAATGACATTGCGGCTCACAGACGAGCAGGATCACGCCCTTACCTTGTTGGCTTCCGCGCAGGGCACCTCCAAGCACGAGGCGGTGGTGCGCGCCGTTGTTTCAGCGGCAGCCCGCACGCTTGCCGACGCCCACGTGCAATCCACCGCCCGCGCCCTCCTCCCCGGCCGCGCTGAACTAGAGACGGAAATCCGCCGGGCTCGGCCCGCGCGGCCTTAGGTAGTCATGAGCACTGAGCAGCTCTGCCTCTTAGCGCAGGAGTTTTGCGCACGCTTTAACGTTCGCATCACCAACTTCGCCGCTCTTGCGGCCGCCGCAGCCGCCAGCACCGCCAAGTTAGAAGGAATAGCCATCCACGACAGCCACCGCGATGCCGCCGGTTCCATGGCGGAGGTCTTAGCTCGTGTGCCGGCGCTAAGCGGGCATAACGCAGAGTTCGCAAAGTTCAGCGTGCGCGTCTACCTTAGTGTTAAAGAAGTTGCCTAAGTTATTGGGGATAGTGACCCAAGAAAGGAACTACCACCATGTCCCACTTCAAAAAGATCGCCGCCTCGAGCCTGACCGCCGTGGCGCTAGCTGCCACCGCCGTCACTGCTCCTACCGCCACTGCAGCTGATGCTGATTCCTGGAAAGACAACATGAATCCAGACTTTGAACAAGGCCAGCCTGGTGGCTCCTCTACTGGCTCTTCCCAGCTGGACCTCACTTTGATCATCACCGCAGCGGCTGCTGGCGTCACCGCGCTGGCTGGTGCCGTGGCTCTTTACTCCCCTAACGTGGATCTGGAAAAAGCCGCGCGCGATGCCGGCTTGAGCCAGATCGCCGATCAGATCGCCGCGATTCAGGCCAACCTTCCCGGCTTGCCGGGACAGCCCGCCTAACTCGCGTAAGGTGGTGCAGCATGACACATCTTTCTGAACTTATGTGGGGTCCGCAGCGCACTGCGGTAGTAAGCGATTGTGGCGAGTTGGTTGAGGGGGTCGTCGCCAAGCAATCGGGCATTACCGGTATGGCGCTGAAAGGCGCCGTCGCCGCCGCAAAGAAGGTCGATTCCGCCATCATTACCAAGGCCCTAGGCCGCGTGTTGCCGGATGTCCTGGATGCTCTGGATCCGCACTGGCAAGAATTTTCGGAAAGTTCCGAGCAGGATTTCGGTTCCTTCGTGGAGCCGCGCAGCGCCCAGGTGAGCGATTCCATCATGTCGGTAGCCGATAAGCACGCAGAGCAAATCAATTCCCCCGCGCTGTCCAAGCCTTATAACTCCCTGCGCGGCAAGGCCTCGAAATTCCTCACCCCCGCGGTCCCAGATTTCGGCCGCGTACTGCAAAAGCATATGTAGTTTCCTTGCGGTTGAATCGCATTCCAAACGCCAGGTATAAGTGTGGAAGTGACTACTTCCGAAGCTAACCAAACTGAGTACCCCGCCGGCCAGGATCCTGCCCGCTGGCGGGTACTTATCGTTTTGCTCACGGCACTCTTTATGTCGCTGCTGAGCGTATCCATCGTCAACGTGGCCCTGCCGTCTATTCAATCTGGCCTCGGAGCCTCTAATTCGGATGTGCAATGGGTACTCTCCGGCTATGCACTCACCTTCGGCGTTATCCTCGTGGCGGCCGGTCGCGCCGGAGATCTCGTCGGCCGCGGCGGAATCTTTTTAGCGGGCATCGCTATTTATTCCATCAGTGCTGCGGTCGCCGGCTTCGCTCCAAACGCTGAATCACTCAATGCCGCCCGCTTTATCCAAGGCGTAGGTGCCGGCCTACTCAACCCACAAGGCGTGGGCATGATCCAGCAGTACTTCCGCGGTGCCGAACGGGCCCGCGCCTTTGGATATTTTGGCTCCACGGTGGGGATAGCCGTAGCCATCGGGCCAGTGCTCGGCGGCCTGCTCATTCGCCTCGGCGGACCGGATCTGGGTTGGCGATTGACCATGCTGGTCAATTTCCCCGTCGGCCTAGTCGCTATCGTTTTGGGACTGACCTGGTTTCCACGGCCACTGTTTTCCCGGGTGCGCGATGAAGCAGGAAATAAGCTGGGTGTTTTCAAGACCTTGGCTACCCTTGATCCCATCGGCGCGCTGATCCTGGGTACCGCCGTGTGGGCTATCCTCTTCCCCTTCATGGAATCCTCTGGATCACCGGCCGTGTGGTGGCTTCTACTGCTAGGGGCCGTTCTGCTCGTAGCGTGGGTACAGTGGGAGCGCCACCACAAATCCACTGGTCATCCGCCGATGGTGGACCTCAATATCTTTTCCACCCCAAGCTTTCGCAATGGCACCATCATCGCCACCTTGTGGTTTATGGGCATTACCAGCATTTGGGTGCTCGTGGCACTCTACTTCCAAAGCGGACTCGGACACTCCGCCCTCGCGGCCGGATCCGTAGGTATCCCCGCCGCCTTATTGAGCTCCATTTCCGCTACACTGGCCGGCCGATCCGTATCCGTCCACGGCCGCAAAGTCGTGGTGCTGGGCATGCTCGTGACCATCTCCGGCCTCATTGCCACCATTGCGCTCATCTGGGCCACTGAGCAATGGGGCGCTAGTGAATGGTGGATGGTCCTTTCGCTGGCCTTTGTTGGCGGCGGGCAAGGCTCGGTCATCTCCCCCAACCAAACGCTCACCTTGGCGCATGTTCCACAGGCCTACGCCGGATCGTCCGGCGCCGTCCTCCAAACCGGGCAGCGCATCGGTACGGCCATTGGGCTTGCCGTTATTACGGCCATCGTTTTTGCCACCTTGCACGGCACGAGCGCGGACTGGCCGCTGTCCATCATTGCCGGCTTCGGCGTCATCCTCGCCATGTGCCTCGCTTCCCTAGGATTCGCCATAGCGGATCAGCGCAGCTCCCAGGCCTAGGCCCGGCGCTTTCCGACGCCACAATTAAAGCCCACCGCGGTAATTCCACGGTGGGCTTCATGCTGCGCTTTAGATATCCAGGAAGCGGACGTCCTTCGCGCGGCGGGTAATAAAGGAGCGGCGGGCCGAGACATCGTCACCCATGAGGATGGAGAAGAGCTCATCGGCGCGCTGCGCGTCTTCCAAGTCCACACGGCGCAGGATGCGGGTGCTCGGGTCAAGCGTGGTCTCCCACAGCTCAGCGGCGTTCATCTCGCCCAGACCCTTGTAGCGTTGGATGCCGTCATCTTTGTTGATCTTGCGGTTTTGCTCCAGGCCCTCGGCCAGCAGCTTATCGCGCTCGTCGTCGGAAAAGGCATAGCCCGGAGTACCCTTGGACCACTTGAGCTTGTACAGCGGCGGGTTAGCCAGGTACACGTGCCCGTCCTCAACCAACTGGGGCATGAAGCGGAAAAGCAGGGTCAATAGCAGCGTAGCAATGTGCTGGCCGTCGACGTCGGCATCGGCCATGAGCACGATCTTGTCGTAGCGCAGCTTCTTGATATCGAATTCCTCGTGGATACCGGTACCCAGTGCGGTAATAATCGCTTGGACCTCAGCATTCTTGAGGACCTTATCCATGCGGGCCTTCTCCACGTTCAAGATCTTGCCGCGCAGCGGCAAGATGGCCTGGAACATGGAATCGCGGCCGCCCTTAGCAGAGCCACCTGCGGAGTCACCCTCCACGATGTAGAGCTCGGAAATCTTCGGATCCTTCGAGCGGCAATCCGCGAGCTTGCCTGGCAGGCCACCGAGGTCGGTGGCGGACTTGCGGCGCACCATCTCGCGAGCCTTGCGGGCAGCCATGCGAGCATGCGCGGAGGACACGGCCTTATTGATGATGGCCTTAGCCTCAGCCGGGTTGGCATCGAACCAGTCATTGACGTGCTCGTTGACCGCGCGCTGGACAAAGCCCTTGATCTCGGAATTGCCCAGCTTGGTCTTGGTCTGGCCCTCGAACTGCGGATCGCCCACCTTGACGGAAATGACTGCCGCCAAGCCTTCGCGGCAGTCATCGCCGGAAAGGTTGCCGTCCTTTTCCTTGAGGAGCTTATGCTCCTTGGCGTAGCGGTTCATCAGGGAGGTCAGGGCCGCACGGAAGCCCTCTTCGTGCGTGCCGCCCTCGTGGGTGTTGATGGTATTGGCAAAGGTGTGAACGGACTGCTTATAGCCCTGGTTCCACTGCAGCGCTACCTCGACCTCGTGATCCTCGCCCTTCGCATCGAAGGAAACGATGGTCGGGTGGATCGCGGTCTTGGACTTATTGAGGTACTTGACGTAGTCGGTCAAGCCATCCGGGTAGTGGAAGGTTACCTTCTTGCGGCGCTTCTTATCCGCCGCAGCGTCCTTCGCCTCGCCGGATTCTTCGTTGAAGGTATCTCCGGCGTCCGGGGCATCATCGAAGGAGGTTTCATCCGCGCTGGTCTCGCCGGATTCTGCATCGGCGATCTCTTCCAGCTCGATCTGTTCTTCGGTGACGCGCTCATCAATGAGCTCAATGCTCAGGCCCTTATTCAGGAAGGCCATTTCCTGCAGGCGGCGCGAAATGGTGTCGTAATCGTACTCGGTAGTTTCAAAAACTTCCGGGTCCGCCCAGAAGCGGATCTTGGTACCCGTGCCGCGGGCATTGCCGCCCTCAACCAGATCATCCGGGATGGCGTTCTGGAAGTTTTGGTACCAGTGCTTGCCGTCGCGCTTGATCTCCGCCTCCACGCGGGTAGAAAGCGCGTTCACCACGGAAATGCCGACGCCGTGCAGGCCGCCGGAAACGGCGTAGGAGTCGGAGTCGAACTTACCGCCGGCGTGCAGCTGGGTCATGACCACCTGGATGGTAGGTGCGCCAGAGGCGTGCATTTCTACCGGGATGCCGCGGCCATTATCGATGACCTCGACGCCGCCATCTTCCAGCAGCTTGACGGTAACTTTGTCGGCGTAGCCGGCCATGGCCTCATCGACGGAGTTATCGACGATCTCCCAAATGAGGTGGTGCAGGCCGCGCGAACCGGTCGAACCAATGTACATGCCGGGGCGCTTACGGACGGCCTCGAGACCCTCCAGGATCGTAATTGACCCGGCATCATATGCGTGTTCTTCAGCCACGGATTCGTGCTCTCCTTTTGGCTATAGCTAATTCTAAGACCTTGACTATTCTACACGGATACCCCCTACTGAAAGACACCCCACACCCGTGAGAGATAGGAATCTGGGGCGCTCTGAGGTTATTTACGTTGTGCAGGTCTGAGTAAACCTCAGCCTATTAGCCATAGGTATCTTGTGATCCTTGCGGTTTGACCCACTGCCGCCCCTCATAGTTGCGCCTTTGCTTCGGCCCGTGAATCCGCAGTTCCACAATGACATCGGGGCCTAGGCGGTCAGAGATTTTGCGCAGGATTTGCCGCTGCAGGTAGCGCAGCTCCGTTGCCCACGTGGAGTTATCGCAGGATACATAGACAATCTTGTCCTTAATCCGCTGCGGCTGCGTATGCGCGGCAATGCGCTCGCCCACCAGATGCTCCCAATTGCCCATCACCCAGCCATTGGCCAGATCATGCTCCCACCCACGATTGACCACCTCGCGGTTAATTTGGGATCCCAGGCTCGGCACGGCCAGGGTGCGCCGCTTCTTCCTGCCATCCGGGCCAGTGGGTATGCCCCGTTGATAGCCCATATACCCCTGCTTTTGCGCCTTCTCCAGCGAAGGCACCGGCATCTTCGGCACCGGGCGGGTCAGCTTCGGCGGGTTCTTGGAGGTGGACCGAACAAGCTTGAAGTACTGGGTGACGGGATCGATGCGCTGCTTGCCGACGCCCCCTTGATCCTCACTCATTCCCCTCACCTTCCTCGGCGCTGAGCTTGGAAATGCGGCCGGTCTCGGTATCTTCTACGCTCACGCGGTAACGCACGATGGGTTCCAAGTTTCCGGGCAGATCCTCATCTACGGCCGCGGTGATGAGCACCTGTTCGGCCTCGGCGGCCAAGTGGACCAGCTGCTTGCGGCGCTTGGCATCGAGCTCGGCAAAGACATCGTCCAAGATGAGCACCGGATCGGATCCTCCCTCCTGGCGCAGGAGGTTGAATTCCGCCAGGCGCAGCGCGATGGCATAGGACCACGTCTCGCCGTGGCTGGCAAAGCCCTTGGCCGGCTGATCGCCCAGGTTGAGCACCAGATCATCGCGGTGCGGGCCCACCAAGGAAATGCCACGTTCGATCTCGCGCTGCCGGGCGGCGGCCAGCTCAGTGAGCATAACCGCTTCGAGTACGTCGCGATCGGAGGTATCGATCGTGGACTTATATTCCACGTGCGCCGGCCGCGATTCTGGTGCCAGGCCGGAATAGGCGGCGGGGATGTGGTCCAAGAGGGCGTCGACAAGCGCAAGGCGTGCGGCGATCACCTGGGCACCGAGCCGGGCAAGCTGCGCATCCCAGGTATCCAAGGTGGCCAACGCAGCGGCGCCATCGCTATCGGAATAGCCGCGTCGCAGGCTGCCGGAGGCCGATTTCAGCAAGGCATTGCGTTGCTTGAGCACCTTGTCGTAGTCGGCCTTCACGCCCGCTAGGCGCGGAGTCCGCGAGGCAATGATGCTATCGAGGTAGGCGCGGCGCCCGGCCGGCTCCCCGCGCACCAGGGCCAAGTCCTCCGGGGAAAAGAGCACAGTTTTTACCACGCCCAGCAACTCACGGGGGCTGCGCAGGCGGGTGCGATTAATCTGTGCTTGGTTGGCCGCGTGGGGCTTAATCAGCAAATGGGTAGTAAGCTCGCGGCCTTGGTTCACCGCGGTAATGGATACCCGCGCGCTGTCTGCGCCCTGGCGCACCAGCGGTGCATCGTGTGAAACGCGGTGGGAAGAAAGGTGGGCGGTATAGCCAATGGCCTCGACGATATTGGTCTTGCCAAAGCCGTTGCGCCCGACAAAAAGGGTGATCCCCGGCCCTAGCTGCACATTAAGTTCGGGCCACGAGCGAAAATCCCGAACATCGAGATCCCTGACGTACATTAGCCCGGCAGGCGAACCGGCATGAGCAGGTAGGTGAAGTTGGTCTCCGGCGTGGGGAAGTTGCCATCTTCATCGGCCTCAGGCAGCTCTTCCGGTTCTGGGATCATGATGGCTGGGCGGGAAGGCTCGGTAAAGCCGAAGACCACGCGGTCGGTATTGATAACGCCCAAGCCATCCTTGAGGTAGCCCGGATTAAAGGCGATGAGGAATTCATCGCGGCCATGGAATGCGCACGGCAGGGTCTCGGTCGCATTACCAGCATCCGCACCGGCGGAAAGGGTTACCTGGCCATCGGCGAATTCCATCCGAATCTGCGCGTTGCGATCCGTCAGCAAAGACACGCGGCGGATTGCTTCCTGCAGAGGGGCGACCTCAATGGAGGCAATATTGGTGTGATTCTTCGGCAGCAGCGGCTGCACATTAGGGAAGTCCGCATCCAGCATGCGCGTGGTGGTCTCGCGATTATCCGCGTGCAGGCCAAAGAGGCCATCGGCACCAATATTGTCATCGGTGCCCACAGCGATTTCCACTGGGATATTCAGGTGCGGATCCAAAGAACGACCGGTTTCCTGCAGGGTCTTCGCAGGCACCAAGAGCTTGGCTTCTACATCCGGCGATTTCGGCTCCCATTCCAAGGTACGCATGGCCAGGCGGAAGCGGTCCGTCGCCGTCATCTCAATGTCCTTGCCACGGATATCCATGTGCACACCGGTGAGCATGGGCAGGGTGTCATCCTTGCCGGCCGCGGCAGCGACCTGGTGGATGGCCTCGACGAACAACTGCGGCTGAATGGTGCCGGTAACCTCCGGCAGGACCGGAAGCTGCGGGTAATCATCCAGAGGGATCAGTGGCAGCTCAAAGCGGGAAGAACCACAGGTAACCAGGGCCTTGGAATCTACCTGGGAGATCTCCACTTCCTTATTGGGAAGGGAAGCGACGATGTCAGAGAGGAGCTTGCCGGCTACCGCGATCTGTCCGGGTTCATCCACCATGCCGGCGATGCGGACGCGGGTGGAAACCTCGTAATCGAAGCCAGTGAACTCAAGACCATTGTCATCCGCGGTGATCAGCATCGCGCGGAGCACGGGCTGGGTGACCTTGGACGGCAGGCTGCGAGCAACCCACGCTACGGCGTTGGCAAGGTCATCTTTGGCAACGCGAAATGACACGGCTTCATCCATGGTGCGAAGAGCTCCTCTGAGGCAAGTAGGAAATTTGTTACTTACAAAAGACTGGCTTCCAACTTACCGCATCGGGCGCGGTGCGCCACAACGTGTAATTCCATCTTTGCCCGCCCGATCGGCGCCTGGCCGAAGATAGGCCGGGCCGAATTCCACACACCCTCTTTCTTCTATACAGATCAGAGAAATAATTTAGTAGTAGTAATAAGCGCTGTGAGATCTGTGGGTAACTAGGTAAATGACAAGTTCAAGACGCAGATCCGGGGTGTGCCAATTCTTGTGATCTTGCTGTGATCAATCGGGGCGAATTGTGGACAACTAACGGGATCACCGTTTTATCCACAGGTTTTGTCATTTGATCACCGATCTACACACAGCGCTGATCACAGGGCAGTTCTCCCAGCATAGGGCCTGTGGAATTTAAAACTGTGAGTAAGATCTACGAATTACAAAAATGAAATTACACAAGTGTGAATAACGCTGTGGATAACTCTTTTCCCAGCTAATTGATTACTTTTAGTGGATCTTCCGGGTTCTTTGTGGAATTACACGAGTGTGTGGGCGGCTGACGGACGGTTCTGTTCCTAGTTTCGGTGTCTCGGCTAAGGAGCTCGGATCTTGTAGTTCTGGTTTCACCTTTAAGTAGCGCGATCAGAATCCGCGAACTGCCAGAGGGAAAACAAAAGCGCCCTCCTTTATATAAGGAAGGCGCTGCGGCAGTGGTGGGGAGAACTACGCGCGACCGCGATTCTTGATGCGCTGGGTAAGCGCCTGGATCTCGTCGTAGGTATTGCGCTTTTCAGTCATCTCTTTGCGGATCTTGCGATCTGCATAAATGACGGTGGTGTGGTCCTTGCCGCCGAACTGTTCACCGATCTTGGGAAGGGATAGTTCGGTCAGTTCGCGGCACAGATACATAGACAACTGGCGTGCATGCGCCACCGCACGCTTCTTGCCAGCACCGCGCAGAGTTTCTACATCAATATCGAAGAATTCTGCCGTGACCTCCATGATCGAGGTAGCGGTGATTTGCCGGTCAGCGGAATCTGGGGCCAAATCACGCAGTGCGATTTCCGCCATCTCTACGTTGATCGGCTCATTCACCAAGGAGGAATAGGCCGAAACGCGGATCAACGCGCCCTCGAGCTCACGAATAGATGACTCAAAACGCGAGGCAATGAGTTCAAGCACGGAGCGATCCACCTCGGTGCCGTCATTGGCCGCCTTCTTCATCAAAATCGCGATACGCGTTTCTAGATCTGGCGGCTGAATATCGGTGATAAGACCGCCTTCAAAGCGGGTGCGGAGGCGATCTTCCAGCGTGGTTAGCTGCTTCGGTGGGCGGTCCGAAGACAAAATGATCTGCTTATTGGCTTGGTGCAGCGCATTGAAAGTATGGAAGAACTCTTCCTGGGTGGATTCTTTGCCTTCCAAGAACTGGATGTCATCGACCATCAAAATATCGAGATTGCGGTAGCGCCGCTTGAATGATTCCTGACGGTCATCGCGCAGGGAATTAATATAGTCATTCGTGAATTCTTCCGAAGACACATACTTCACGCGCAGACCCGGATGCAGTACCTGGGCGTAATTGCCGGCGGCATGCAAAAGGTGCGTTTTGCCCAGACCAGAGCCACCCCAGATAAATAGTGGGTTGTACGCACGTGCGGGGTTCTCGGCCACAGCTACGGCGGCACCATTGGCAAAACGATTCGAAGAACCGATCACGAAGCTATCGAAGGTGTGCTTCGGATTGAGGGAAGTCTCACGGTTGGGATCGTGTGCCGGGGCCTCGCGCGGGATGCGGGCGGAATTGGTGTCAGAACCGGAGAAATTTCCCGCAGATTCTGCCTGCTGTTGGTTATAGTGCTGAGCCAGCTCATCCAGGCTTGCAGGGGCGTGACTTGACTGCCAATTGTTCTGGGAAGGGGCCTGCTGTGCAGCGGCATCCGTTTGCTGCGGGCGCGGAATGTAGTTCTGGGTAGATTCCGTGTTCTGTGGCGGTTGCGATTGAGAGGGCTGCTGTTGTTGAGGGGGAGTTGGCTGTGGTGCAGGGTCCGCGGCCGGCGGCTGTGGCTCTTGCGGGGTGGCAAGGGTAACCGCAAAGGAACACGGCCGACCGAGGTGGCGGGTTAGGGCCTTGGCGATGTGCTCTCCCAACTCATTTTCGACCACATTTTTGGCATCCAGGTTCTCGGCGGCGACGAGGGTGTAGCCCTCGACCATCATGATGGGGCGAACCAGTTGGAGGTAAAGGCGCTGTGAGTGCGAAAAACTAGGGACCTCGGAATTGGGTTGCTCGGATTGTGCGAGCAGGTCATCAACGACCGCGCGCCAAACGGCATGCAGGTTCGCTTGTGGGTCAGTCACAACAGGCTACCTTTGTGGAATTTAGTCGGGGACGGGTGGACATTGAATAACAATTTTCACCGCGGATTCCACTGTGGTTTTCACATCGGTTTTTATCGAGTCACCTCGAACTCCACAGAGTTATCCACAGATGTGGATGAAATAGTTATTCACAGCTTAGTTCATGACTGTGGATAACTCTTCATTGGCCGGTTTATGGCCTTACGCTGCGGAAACTACAAAAGTCTCAAGCGTTGATTTAGAGTTATCCACATGACCGGTTGGGCTGTGGAATTTGATTCTTCTGTTCTACCGCCGAAACGGCGGGTGTGTCTAGCGAGAAAAATTCACCACCCGGGAGTAGGTCGGGGTGGGCCTTGCGGTGTGGTGGATTAGGTGCAGCAAGAGCACAGAATCTGGCCCTCTAGCTGCAGGAAAAAACATTTATGTAATTTCGGGTGTACCCGGGTGTCGATTTGTTCCCAGCGGCAGAAATCACGTAATCTGGCATGGTCTATTGCAACGAAGAGTTGCGCGTGAAAGTGACAGCGTCACCTCGCACTGGCTGGGCCCGTCGGCTAGCCGTGCACCGGAGAGACTGTGATGCGTCAGGTTCATGGAATCTATTCATCAGTGGGCGTGCCGCTGCATCGCGGTGGTGTGCCTACGCACAACTTCAAGGAGAATTAACGTGGCAAAGGGTAAGCGCACGTTCCAGCCGAACAACCGTCGTCGTGCTCGCAAGCACGGCTTCCGCACCCGCATGAGCACCCGTGCAGGTCGCGCCATTGTTGCAGCTCGTCGCAAGAAGGGCCGCGCAAAGCTGACTGCATAAGTTATGCTTCCAGCCCAGCACAAGCTCACGTCGCCGACGCAATTTCGGCGCACGATGAAGGGCAGTCGCCGGGCGGGCACTCGTACGGTCGTCGTGCATGCGCGCGACAACGCAGGTACGGACAAGGCAGCCGATATCGCCGCCACTGGGCCGCGATTCGGGCTGATTGTTTCTAAAGCCGTCGGGAATGCAGTGGTTCGCCACCGCACCTCCCGGCGGCTTCGCCATGTGTGCATGACATTCATTCCCAAGCTGCCCGCCAGCGTGGACGTTGTCATCCGTGCCTTGCCCGCCAGCGCCACTGCTAGCAGTGAGCAATTAGAAAAAGATCTTGCCAAAGCACTGCGCAAGCAATGGGATATCTAAATTCCCGCGGGGAGGAAATTCCCCCAGCCAGAGGATTGGCCAAACCAATGGTCAAAGTGGTTCGTTTCTACCAAAAACATGTCTCTGGCCTTAAGATGGTATCGACCTGTCGGTTCGAGCCGACATGCAGTGCTTATGCCCTAGAGGCGCTTTCTCAACACGGCGCAATCAAGGGTACGGCGATGGCAATAGCCAGGGTCTGCAAATGTGGCCCCTGGCATCCGGGCGGATTCGATCCGGTCCCGGGTACCAACAACAACTGAGGATTAAACACTCGTGCTTGATTTAATTTACTGGCCAATTTCGGCCGTTTTGTGGTTCTGGCACTGGCTGCTGTCCCTCGTAATGGACCCTGCCTGGGGCATTACCTGGATTCTGGCCATTGTGCTGCTGACCTGGACGCTTAAGGCACTCATGGTCAAGCCGACCATTAGCCAGATTCGTTCCTCGCGCAAGATGCAGGAAATCCAGCCTAAAGTGCAGGAAATCCGCGCGAAGTACGGCAATGATCAAACCAAGGCCGCGCAGGAAATGCAGAAGGTCTACAAGGAGTCCGGCGTTCGTCCGATGGCCGGCTGCCTGCCAGTCTTCGTGCAGATTCCAATGTTCGTTGGTTTGTTCCACGTGCTGCGCTCCTTCGACCGCACCGTCGCGGTAGCCGGTGGCATTGGCCACCCCAGTGGCGATCCAATGTCCGTTGAGGATAACGCCAATACCGCGAACTACATCTTTAAGCCGGAGCTAGTCCAGCAGTTCTTGGATGCCAAGATTTTCGATGTCCCGCTGGTGACCAATCTGCGCTTGAACTCGCCGATTGTGGAGGGCGTTACTACCAGCCAGGCCGCCGTTATCATCGTTCCGATGATCGCCGTGATTGCGGTTATGACGCACTTCAACGCCCGCATGAGCCTGAACCGCCAGGAAAAGCGCCGCGCCGCTGGCAAGACCCAAGCACCGCAGGGGCAGAATGCGGAAATGATGCAGCAGCAAATGGCCATGATGTCCAAGATGATGCTGTGGGTCATGCCAGCCATGCTGGTTTTCTCCGGCTTCATCTGGCCGATTGGCTTGCTGTTCTACATGATGGCCAATACGGTCTGGACCTTCTTCCAAACCCGCATCGTCTATGCCAAGATGGACCGCGAGGAAGAAGAAGAGGAAGCCGCTAAGGTAGAGGCCAAGCGCACTTCCGCGCCTAAGCCGGGTGCCCGCAAGAAGGACAACCGCACCAAGAAACAGCGCAAAAACAAATAAACACGGAGGAGAACCCCATCGTGTCCGAGATGGACCCGTCAGTAGTATTCGGCTCCCGCTTGCCCCTCGCGCAGGCTTACCATGATTCGCTCGCTACAGACGGGTCCACTCGTGGTTTTATAGGCCCCCGCGAGGTGCCACGCCTGTGGGACAGGCACATTATTAACTGCGCCGTCGTCAAGCAGGCAATCCCGGAGGGTGCCATGGTTATCGATGTCGGCTCGGGGGCCGGATTGCCCGGTATTCCGTTGGCCATTGCGCGCCCGGACCTGCAGATCACCCTGATCGAGCCGCTGCTCAAGCGCTATAACTACCTCAACGAGGTCGTAGAAGAGCTGGGCCTAGACAACGTGACGGTCTTGCGCGGCCGTGCTGAGGAAGGCCCGATTAAAAAGGCCGTGGCGGGCGCAGACGTGGTCACCTCCCGCGCCGTCGCACCGCTGGGCAAGCTGGCGAAATGGTCACTGCCGCTCGTACGCAAGGGCGGTGAGATGATTGCGCTGAAGGGCTCTTCGGTACACGAGGAACTGGAACGCGATGCCGATGACATTAAGAAGGCCGGCGGTGGAAAGGCCGAGGTCAGCACCATCGAGGGAACCACGATCATTCGTGTCCCGCGCGTGAACTAAAGTAGACGGCATGACTAATCCGCGCCTTATCACCATTGCTAACCAGAAAGGCGGCGTAGGCAAAACCACCTCCGCCGCCAACTTGGCCGCAGCACTAGCCACAGAGGGCAAAAAAGTGCTGGTGATCGATCTTGACCCGCAGGGAAACGCCTCCACGGCCATGGGCGCGGAACATAATTCCGGCACCGATTCCAGCTATGAGGTGCTCCTTGGGGACTGCACCGCCGAGAAGGCCATGCAGCCCTCCTCGCACAACGAGAACCTTTTTTGCATCCCCGCCACCATTGATCTGGCTGGCGCAGAGATTGAAATGGTCTCCTTGGTGCGTCGCGAATTTCGGCTGTACGACGCCCTGCATAATGGCTTCCTTGAAGAGCATGGCTTTGAATATGTCTTCATTGATTGCCCGCCATCGCTGGGTTTGCTCACCATCAACGCCATGACGTGCGCTGAAGAGGTCATCATCCCGATTCAATGCGAGTATTACGCTCTGGAGGGCGTGGGCCAGCTGCTGGGCAATATCTCCATGATTCGCGAGCACCTCAACGAGGATCTGCATATTTCCGCCGTGCTGCTGACCATGTATGACGCCCGCACGCGCTTGGCCGAGGACGTGGCAGATAACGTCCGCGAACAGTTCGGAGCCGTGGTGCTGGCCAATGTTATCCCGCGCTCCGTGCGCGTTTCCGAGGCACCGGGGTACGGTACTACGGTTATTGATTATGCTCCCTCGTCCACCGGTGCCCGCGCCTACCTTGCGGCCGCGCGCGAGCTTGACCGGCGTGGCGATTACCGCCCGCACCCGACCACCGGGGCGATTGGCGTGAGCCCAGAGATTTACGCGGAATTGGAAGGATAGGAACTCATGGCAGAACAGAAGCAAGGCGGCCTTGGCAAGGGCCTAGCCGCACTCATCCCGTCCGGTCCTGATGCCCCTACCCGCAAGCCGCGCCTGGGTGATTCCGCCGCGGATATTATTTTGGGCAATTCCACCCCGCAGCCGGGCCGGAAGGGTGGTGAAGGCAAGCGCGTAAAGGGAGCCCCCACCATTCAGCAGGGTTCTGGCTCTAAGTCCTCCAAGAAGCGCCAAGCCACCCCGGCTCCTATCGGTGCGACCTACCGTGAGATTTCCATTGGGGATATCATCCCCAACCCGAAGCAGCCGCGCACCGTCTTCGACGAGGATGAACTCGGCGAGCTCGTCCACTCGATCCGCGAGTTTGGTCTGTTGCAGCCCGTTGTCGTCCGTCCTTCCGAGGAAGGCGGCTTTGAGCTCATTATGGGTGAGCGCCGTTGGCGCGCTTCCTCCAAGGCGGGCCTAGCCACGATTCCGGCCATCGTGCGCGATACCAAGGATGACAACCTGCTGCGCGATGCTTTGCTGGAGAACATCCACCGCGTACAGCTCAACCCCTTGGAAGAGGCGCACGCCTACCAACAGCTGCTGGAAGAGTTCGGCGTTACCCAGAACGAGCTGGCGGATCGCATTGGCCGTTCGCGCCCACAGGTGACCAATATGCTGCGCCTGCTCAAGCTGCCGGTAGAGGTACAAAAGCGCGTTGCCGCCGGGACCTTATCTGCCGGCCATGCCCGCGCGCTTTTGTCCTTGGAGGACACCGAGGCCATGGAGTACATTGCCAACCGCATTATCGCGGAGGGCCTTTCCGTGCGCGCTACTGAGGAGGCCGTGACCCTCTACAAGCGCGATGGTAAGCCGGCCGAAGCCAAGAAGAAGCAGCCGGCACCGCAGCCGCAGTACTTTACCGATTCCGCTGAGCGCCTGTCCGACCGCTTCGATACCAAGGTCACCGTGACCATGGGCAAGCGCAAGGGCAAGATGGTCGTGGAATTTGGTGACCAAGAAGATTTCGAGCGCATCATGTCGCTTATTGAGGGCCAGCAGTAGTCCGAGGCGATGATCCTCGAGCCGGTGATCGAAGGCACGCGCATCCACCGCCAGGCTGCGCGTAGTACCTTTTGGGAGCTTGAGGCTGCGGTCAGCGATCCCGTTTTTGAAAAGGAAGCATGGCTGGCTACCACCCTGCTGTCTTTTGGGCAGTGCGGCTTTACCGTGGGCGAGGACGCCACCATTTTGTTTTGCTCCCGCGAGGATGCCGCCGGCACCGCCAAACTTCCCACAGCACCCATTTCTGAGGATGCGGAGGTTATTACCTCGCTCTTCGTCAAGGCGCATCTAGCGGGGCGTGGCATTGAGGCAGTGCTTGTCTACGCCGCCATTATGCACCTAACTAACCGCGGCAGCTGCGCAGTAGAGGCTTTTGGCTATTACGGTGACCCCGTCACTGCGGCAGAATTTTTGGGCCATAAGCCAGCCTATATCGGGCTAATGGCTTATGACACCCTGCGCTCAGCGGGCTTCGAGGTGGCCGCCGATCACCCAGTACTCCCCCGCCTGCGCTTGGAGCTTCCACCGGAGCACGATGTGCTCAGTGCGGCGGCTGTTGAAGATTTGCTTGCTCGCGCTTTGGCTTAGGTGACTAGGTCTAGGCCTGCTCGGCTTGCAGAAGCTCGGAGAACTTATATGCGCCTGTCACGGCGGTGTCCTGCTCCATGAGGTACATGCGCTTTACTGCAATGACGATGGCTTCGGCAATGTCATCGCGGCGGGACGGATTGGTGAGAATCTTTACGTCTTCTGGGTTGGTCAGATATCCTAGCACGATCTGGATGACCGGCATCTGGGTCAGGCGCAGCAGATCCCAGGTGCGGCCGTGGTTGCCGCAGTCTAGCAGCTCGGTGCGGGCGACGATTTCGCGCTGGATGAACCCGGAAAGGGTCTCACCAATGAGCGAGGAATTGCCCAACTCAGAACCAAAGTAGAAGGTAGCAACACCATTGGCCTTCTCATTGGGGTAAGAATCGCAGGCTAGGGAAATGACCATGTCCGCATCGAAGGCATTGGCCAGCTCGGCGCGGGACTTGACGTCCGCATCGGAGGTTCGAGGACGGGAGATGATGGTTTCCATTCCTGCGGCAATCATGCGCCCCTCGATGCGTTGGGTGAGATCCCACAGGATTTCCTGCTCGGAAATATCACCGAAGCGACCCTTGACCAGCTGGCCGGCGTCGCCGCCGCTTAGGGCGGGATCGATGACGACGCGCTTGCCCGCGAGCTTTGGGCCGGCGTTGCGAACGCGCTCACGCTCTTGGATATTGTGCGCGGAACCACCGGTAATACGACGGCCGAGCAGTCCAAGGGCGCGGATGGTGGCGGGGCCGCACACACCGTCTTCTTGCAGGCCGCAGTTGTGTTGGTATTCCTTCAGCGAGGCGTGGGTTTTAGGGCCGAAGTGGCCATCTACACGCTGCTGGTAGAAACCAAGTTCCTGCAGTTGCTGCTGCAGCTGGGAGATATCGTCACCCACCAGTGTATTTGCGGGCTCGTAGCTGAGCACGCGGCTGCCGAGCGTGTACGAGGCTTGGCGCAGTTCGCGCAGGGTGAGGTCATCGATCTCACCCGTGGGCACGATGCCGCGCGATTGCTGAAAGGCCTTGAGGACCTCAGACAAATTGGCATCAAAGCTCTTGTCGCTCTCGGAGTACTTCTGCTTCTTCCATGCAGAAAGCTCCCCCTTGAAATCTGACAAGAGGCCGAGACGGGCCAAGGTGGCGCGAGCCTCAGCTACACGCACGCTTGTATCGCCGACTCGAAGAACGCGATTCACGCCTTTTACCCCTTTCGCAGCCCGCTTTAGTTTGGGCCGCATTCCAGAATTTCTACACGCTTAATCTAATAGAAATTAGATTAACAGTTAAAGCTGCTTTTTCACTTGCGCCACGATGTCATCTTTAGAACGCAGACCAACAAATTCATCTACCTTCTCGCCGTGGTTGAAAATCAGCACATTTGGGATGGACATGATCTGGAACATGGCGCCCAGATTGCGCTCTTCATCGACGTTAACCTTGGCGACGGTGACTTGGCCGTCCAACTCCTCCGCTACCTCTTCCAGGATGGGGGAAAGCTTCTTGCACGGGCCGCACCATTCGGCCCAGAAGTCGACGACGACGGGCTTATCGGACTCGATGACGTCCTTACGGAACGTATCGGTGGTTACTTTCTTGACATTGCTCATACTGAATTAACGGTTTTCTGCGAGGAAATGTTCCGCATCAATTGCCGCACGGCAACCGGAGCCGGCCGCGGTAATTGCCTGCTGGTAGTGGTCATCCACCAAGTCACCGCAGGCGAAAACGCCTGGCAGGGAGGTCTTGGTGGTGGGTTGTTCAACTACAACATAGCCGTTGTCATTGAGTTTGACCTGATCATTGAGGAAGGAAGAGCGCGGATCATGGCCAATTGCTACGAACATGGCAGTGACGTCCAAGGTGGAAGTCTCGCCGTTGGTGACGTCCTTGAGTTTGAGTCCGCCGACCTTGCCATCGGCTTCAATAACTTCTTCGACGACCTTATTGGTCTCCCACTTGATCTTTTCGTTGGCCTGGGCGCGCTCCAGCATGATCTTGGAGGCGCGGAAGTTCTCGGAGCGGTTCACAATGGTGACAGAGTCCGCGAACTTGGTGAGGAAGGTAGCCTCCTCCATGGCAGAGTCGCCGCCGCCGATAACGGCAATATTGTGGTCCTTGAAGAAGAAGCCATCGCACGTAGCGCAGGTGGATACACCGCGGCCGGAGAGTTCTTCCTCACCGGGAACGCCGAGGTGGCGCGGGGCGGCACCGGTGGCGAGGATAACGGTGCGGGCTTCAAAGAGCTCGTCACCCACGTGCAGCTTTTTAATATCGCCTTCCAGCTCTACGGAGTCAACTACCTCCATGCGGAGATCCGCACCGAAGCGGATAGCCTGGGCGCGCATTTCTTCCATGAGCTCTGGGCCCATGATGCCCTTTTGGAAGCCGGGGTAGTTTTCTACCTCGGTGGTATTCATAAGCTCGCCGCCGTACTCGAAGCCCTCGAAGACAATCGGGTTGAGCTCGGCGCGTGCCGCGTACAGCGCGGCGGTGTAACCGGCAGGGCCGGAACCTACGATGGCAACATCGTGGACGGTCATTGCTAACTCCCTAAAATCAGAGTGTGGTTTCGCGTAACGCCCTGAGTCTACCCGCCACGCTGACAAACGTCGGTATTAGCAAACTCACCCCATGGCGGCGCGTAGGACTTCCCTCGCTCGGGCGCGGCGGGATTTAATGGTGCCGGGCTTTACCCCTTGGGCGGTGGCAACTTCGCCGACACGGAACCCGGCGACGTCGGTAAGCACCAGCGCCTCGCGCTGATCCTCGCGCAGCAGCTGCATGGCTTCTCGCACCACTAGCTGCTCCGCTAGGTTTTCGGAAGGGTTATGCGCGAGCAGCGGGTTGCGATCGTCGTCGAAGTCCTCCGCATCTAAAGAAGCATTTTCCCTGTTAGAGCGGTGGTTCAAGTAGTCATAGCCAGAATTTTTCACCAGCCGGTGCAGCCAGGTCGAAAGCGCAGACTCGCGGCGATAGGAGTGCAGGTTGCAGCTGGCGCGCAGGAAGGCCTCCTGGACCACATCTTGGGCATCATGATCGTTTCTGGTGTAGCGCCGCGCCACCGTGGTCAGCCGCGTGCGGTGGCGTTCCACGATGGTGGAAAAGGCCTTATTATCCCCCTCAATAAAAGCATCAACTAGTTCTTCGTCACTGCGGTCATGGCTCAGCGTCATATGTAGATTCCCCCCGGATCAACAACTGTTATACACAGTGTGACCCGAGGGGAATTAGGGCGCGAGCGCTAGGCGGTACAGTCTATTGACCAGCCCGCACGCGCAGGGTGCGCCGCAGGTTATCGCGGCATTCCAGCAGGATGCGGCGCAGCGCTCCTGGCAGATCCCGATGCAGCAGGCGCGTGGTGGCGGCATCGGCCATCGGCAACTCTGGGTAGAAGCCACGGATGAGGCGGTTAGCAATCTCAATCGGGTGCGCGGCCCAGATATCTTCCACGCGGGAGAAGAACTCCTCCGCAAAGGCCTCCTGCAAGCTAGCTGAGCGCGGGGCATTGAATCCGGCGACCAGTGCGTCGACCTCGGCATTGGAATATGCGCCGGGCGTGAGCGCCTTATCGAACGCGGAGCGCTTGGTCTCCGGCGTGGGGAACGCGTGGCTGGCGCCGAGGAATTCGGTAGCGCCGGTCAGCGTATTATCGCGCTGCTTTTCCTCTTCGAGCTCGGCCAGAGTTACGCCATTGCGGGCAGCGAGGGCGCGCAGGATCGACCAGCGGATTTCGGGGTCCAAGCGAAGGCCGACAATGTCACCGGAGAGCAGGGCCTTAAGGCGTTCGGTGCCGGATTCCTCCGGCGTTGTGGCGAGTGCGCGGATGGCGGCGCGAGCGAGCACAAGCTGGGCGTCCGAGGCTGGTTCGGCCTCGGCCAGGTGGCCCCAGATCGCCTCGGCATAGTCGGTGCGGACCTGCTCGCGGTCGGCGTCTGCCACATAGTGTGCAATGGCGAAATTGGCATTGGCGCAGGCAGTAGCCAGCAGCGTCGTGTTGGTCTCGTAGGCTTCGTGCTTGACGACGACCCCCACATAGTCAATCGCCGACATTTCCCCATCGCGGGTGAGGTTCCACAGGGCGGTCCAGATTACCGCGCGGGTCAATTCATCCTCGATCTCGGTCAGGCGCTCGCCCGCTGTGTCTAGGGAGGTCTCGTCGAAGCGAATCTTGGCGTAGGTATGGTCGGCGTCGTTAAGCAGCAGCAATGCCGGGGCCGGAAGGCCTGCCGCTTCATCGATGATGGTGCGGGTGGTGCCATCGCCGGCGGGGAGATCGATGTCGATCTCGCGGTACTTGTGCAGGGACGCATCAAAGAGCGAAGCGCTCAGGCGGTGCGGCCGAGTGACGTCCTCGGCGTCTGCACTGACGGCCAGCTCCGCAATTTTCTCGCCTTCGGTGTGCAACTCCGGGGTGAGGGTATCCGGGCCCCAGGTTCGCAGCCAGGCCTGCGACCAGGCATCAAGATCGCGGTCCGTGTGCTTCTTGAGTGCCCGCAGGAGGTCATCAAAGGTGGCGGCGGCAAAGGCGTGCTCCTGGAAGTAGTCGCGCGCACCGGCGTAGAAATTATCGCGGCCGACGTAGTGCACCAGCTGCTTGAGCACCGCCGCTCCCTTGGCATAGGTAATGCCATCGAAGTTCTGACGTGCGGCATCCACGTCCGGGATTTCCGCCTTGATGGGGTGCGTGGTGGGCAGCTGATCCTGCAGGTAGGCCCAATTCTTGCGGGCGCCGGCAAAATTGGCCCAGGCCTCGGTGTAGTCGGTGCCGTGGACGGAAGAATCCGCGCCCATAAATTCCGCGAAGGACTCCTTGAGCCACAGGTCATCCCACCACTGCGGAGTGACCAGATCACCGAACCACATATGGGACATCTCGTGCAGGATGGTATTTGCACGGCCGGCATGCTGCGCGCGGGTGGCGCGGGAGCGGAAAATGTAGTTCTCCGTAAATGTCACTAGGCCGGGGTTTTCCATGGCACCCAGGTTGTATTCGGGTACAAAGATGGAATCGTACTTGCCCCACGGATAGGGATAGCCAAAGTTCTGGTGGAAAAAGTCCATGCCTTGGGCAGTAAGCTCCAGGATTTCCTCGTCCAGGTGCTCAAACATGGATGCGCGCGCAAAGGCGCGCAGCTGTGCCGAGTGGCTGCCATCCGGGGCGGTCCACGTGCGCTCTTGGTACCGGTAGGGGCCGGCGGCGAAAGAAGTCAGGTACGTCGACAGCGGCGGGGTTGGCGCAAAAGTAACGGTGGCGAGATCGCCCTCCTCGCTGCGTTCGACTTCCGGTTGGTTGGAAAGGATCTGCCACCTTTTCGGTGCGGTCATGCGCACGTGGAAGACGGCCTTGAGATCCGGCTGCTCCAGGCAGGGGAAGATGCGGCGAGCATCGGAAGGCTCGAGGTGTGAATACAGGTAGGTCGCGTCATCGGCCTGATCGTGCATCCGATGCAGACCCTGGCCGGTGCGCGAATAGCGCGAGTAGCCGGTGACCTCGATGGCGAGCTCCTCCCCTACCGGCAGGCCGTGCAGCCGGATGATGCTGCCATCAAAGTCCACCTCCTGCGGGGTGCCATTGACCTTGACCTCCGCGACGGATTCGCCCAGGTAATCCAGAAAAAGCTCAGGCTCGCTGCTGCTGAGTTCGAGGCGGGTAGTCACGCGGTAGGTGGGGCTATCGAGTACCTCCGAGAGATCGAGGTGGAGGTGATAGGCGCGCAGGTCCACCGCCGCTGCGCGTTCTTGGAGCAACTCGTGCTGCGTCTTAGTTCGTGGTGCGGTCATATCTACGAACTATAGTTACCGCCGTCACGTAGGGTGCGGGGTTGGGGTCTAAGTTCCGCTGCCTTTTAGAGGCAAACTACCCAGCGGGTATTGGGACCTCGCTGTGGACCAGTTGGATTAGTTTTTGCCGTCTCACACTCTTCAAGTGGCGCAAGATGTCAGTGACCATCAGCAAGCGTCACACCACACTGAGGGATGCAACCTATGGAAACCGTCAGGCGATAACACCACACTCACCACTTTCTGTAAACATAAGGCCTAGACCCCACTAGACGCGTGTAAAACAATGCTAGGAACGGCCATATTTACAGGAAACATTCTGCTCCAAAGCGGCGTAACAATAGGGTGTAATCAACTTTTACAAGTGTTATCTGTCTCGGAGAGGATAAGAATCAGAGCACGATCCTCTACGTCCGGTTCCTACCCCAGATCATTCCCACCGAAAGCCGCCGCCAACCGGCCTGACCTCGCTCACTCGCCGGGCCACGGCATCACCATGGGGCTTGACCTTCGAGCCGGGAGCCCGGGTGCTTGCCAAGGTCCAGCGAAGCTCTCCTGCTGCCGTGAACTATGTCGCGGTGGACATCGCGTCCTACGAGACGGCCGATGAAATCAGGGAATTCCTGGCCGGAAATGGGGCGTCATCCCTGGCCTTTGCCTCTGATACCGATACGCGGCTCATCACCGCCTACCGGATAAACCAGGTAAGCACCGCTGTAATCCTGGACGCCGCGGGCACGGAGGTCTTCCGTGCCGTGGAGCCGGGTGCTGCGTAACTGCGGACGGCACTGGCCGCGGCGGGAGCCGGCTCAGTGAAGCCCCTTAGCCTGCGGCGGGCTCAGATGTAACTGCAGATTTGTTCAGCATCGCAGCGCTGA
The DNA here is from genome assembly GCF_022347395.1 of Corynebacterium sp. ACRPF. Classification (NCBI taxonomy): domain Bacteria; kingdom Bacillati; phylum Actinomycetota; class Actinomycetes; order Mycobacteriales; family Corynebacteriaceae; genus Corynebacterium; species Corynebacterium sp. ACRPF. Next base: position 74,254 of record NZ_JAKRNB010000011.1, on the reverse strand, counting down.
GGGTCGGCCACCTCGGCGGTTGCATATTGTTCGGCCACGGTCACCCGGAGCGCGGTGAGCTCCGCGATTTTCCGGTCCAGGTCCTGCAACTGTTTCCCCAGGACATCCCGTACGTGGGTGCAAGGCGTCAAACCGCTATCGCGGATCCGCAGAATGCCCTGGATCTGCGCCAGGGTCAGCCCGGCGATTTGGCTGCGGCGAATGAATTCGAGGCGGCTGAGGGTGTCGTGGGCGTAGTCACGATAGCCGTTGGCCGAGCGCTCAGCCGGTGGGAGCAGGCCCCGGTCCTCATAGAACCTGATCGTCTTGGTTGTTATACCGGCAGCATCAGCAACTTCACCGATTCGCATTTCGGGTCCTCATCTCGTTCCAAAAAATCGCATATGACTCTTCCATCGTACTGGAACGTTCCGCATCGGCACCCGCAAACCAACAGGTCCCGTCGCCAGCTTGACCTTCCCCCTTAGTGGAAGGTTGATGATGGGGTGTGACGTACTACTGGCCGTCCGGTTTCGTGTTGGGGTCCCCTGTCGGGGTCCCGGGCACGAGCCGGACATATGAAGGGATGATCATGTCAATAAAAGTGAAAGGCCGGGAGCGCTCTGGCCTGGTGCTTGCGGCAGGCACTCTGCTGTCCTCCCTTGGTGTTGTGATGGTGGCGCTCGTGTGCTGCGGGGTACCCGTTCTGACGGCTGCAGCCGGTGTTTTCGCCGCGGCCGGCGCAATGGCCGGCAACCTCTGGTTCATTGCCGCCGCAGCCCTTGCCGCGGGGGCCCTGCTCCTGCGGGCGCAGCGTCGGGGCAGCCCGGGGACGGATTGTTGCGCCCGTTCCCGCCCGGGGGCCAGCCTGTCCGCGGGTTCTACTCCAACACCTCATTCATCGTCGGAGCAGGAGCGGTCCGGGCAGTCCCGGGCCGGTGCTTCTGAGGATGCGGGGTCACAGGGATGACGGGTGTTTTGGGTCTGGCCTTTCTGACCGGAATGCTTGCCACGGTGAATCCATGCGGGTTTGCGATGCTGCCAACCTATCTGGCGTACTTCATTGGTTCCGGCCCCGGTGCGGGACGGAAGCGGCCGTTGCTTGCAGGTCTTCAGGCCGGGGTTGCCCTCAGCGCCGGTTTCGCCACTGTCTTTGTTACGGCCGGCCTGCTCGCCGCTGTAGGCCTGCGGTCGGTGGCGTCGGCGCTTCCCTGGGCGGCGGCGCTGATCGGAGCGGTTATTGTGGTTGCCGGCCTTGGCATGGTGTTCGGATGGCAGCTGCCCGGGGCGAGGTTGAACCTGCCCCGGATTCTGAAGACGGACGGGACCAGTTCGGGCCTCAGGGCGGTCTTTGGCTACGGGGTGGCCTATGCGGTGGCTGCGCTCTCTTGCAGCCTGGCCCTGCTGCTGGCTGTTGTCGCCCAGGCTGTGTCCACCGGGAGCCTGGCCGGACTGCTGGCGGTCTTCGCCGCCTACGCCCTGGGCTCCTCGGTGGTGCTGGTCCTTCTGTCCCTCGGTGCAGCGGTAGCGCGGGACGTCCTGGCACGCCACGTCCGAAGGATCCTGCCGTTTGTTAATCGTCTCGGCGGAGCCGCGCTTATCCTCGCAGGGATCTACCTGTTGCTCTACTGGGTTCCGGCCCTGTCCGGCGGGCAGGCCGGGGAGATCATGGGCGGGACGGTCACCGAAGCCAGCGTGGCGCTGTCCGGTTTCATCTCGGGCAACTGGCCCATCATCACCCTCACCGCGGTGGCCGCCGTCCTCGCCGCCGCGGCCCTGGCCCTGCGGCGCCGCAGTAAAAGCAAGGCACAGGACAACAGCGCAATCACGGATGGGGCTGAGAGCAGCGACAGCACCGAAGCGTGCTGCGGCCCGGAACATCTTCTTCCCGACACGGCGCCAGGGCGCACCAACCAGAAAGGAAACCCATGACAACGACCAGAAACCACCGGCGGATCTTCACCATTACTGCCGTCGTAGCGGCCGCGGCCCTCATCCTGGTCCTGGCCCTCACTGCGTTGAACCGCGGGAGCGAAACCGCTCCCGCCGCCGGGCCAGCGGGCGCAAACAACGTGGACAGGATCGAGATCACATCTGTGGACGGCAAGGCCCTCACCGTCCCTTCCACCCGCCCGACAGTGCTGTATTTCATGGCGAGCTGGTGCTATACCTGCGTTCCGCAGGCAGAAGCGATGAAGGAACTGGAACAGGAATATGCCGATAAGGCAGACTTCGTCGCCGTGGACGTGACGCCGGAGACCACAAAAACCCAAGTGGACCAGTTCCGCGAACTGGCCGGCACACCCGGATACCCCTTCGTTGTCGACCGGACCGGGGAACTCACCCAAAAGTACGCGGTCACATCCCTGGACAGTACCGTCGTCATCGCACCTGACGGTGACATCCTGGGCCGGGCCGATTCCCGGCCCATGAAGGCCGATGCCCTGAAGGCATTTCTTGACACAACACTTCCGTAGCAACACCGATCTCTTCGCTCCCGTTCTTGACCTTCCCGTGCAGGGGAAGGTGCAGACTGGGGACAGCATGCAAAAAGGAACGCCCCCGGGGTGTTCATTCGAGACTCCATGGAGGACTAATGCCTGAGGCAGCACCAGATTTTGATTTAGCCGTGATCGGTTCCGGAGGCGGCGCCTTCGCCGCCGCCATCCGGGCCACCAAGCTGGGCAATCGGGTCGTGATGATCGAACGCTCCACGGTGGGCGGGACCTGTGTGAACACCGGGTGCGTTCCCTCCAAAGCCCTGCTGGCCGCCGCCGAAGCCCGGCATGTCGCTGTGGATGCGACCGGAAGGTTCCCCGGGATCAGCACTTCCGCCGCCCCGGTGGACATGGGTGTACTGATAGACGGGAAACGCTCCCTGGTCGAGGGAATGCGCTCGGATAAATACGTGGATCTGGCCGCCGACTACGGATGGGACCTGCGCCAGGGCACCGCGGTGTTCGCCGGCACCCCGGAGGAACCGGTCCTGGAAATCACCGGACCCGACGGCACCCGCGACTCCCTGACCGCCGCCCATTATCTGGTCGCGACCGGTTCGACCCCGTGGGCACCCCCGGTGCCGGGACTGGATGAAGTCAACTACCTGACCTCGACCACCGCTATGGAACTGAACGAGGTGCCCGAGTCCCTGATCGTCTTCGGCGGCGGGTACGTGGCCCTGGAGCAGGCGCAGCTTTTTGCCCGCCTCGGATCCAAAGTGACCTTGCTGGTCCGCTCCAGGCTTGCCTCGCACGAGGAACCGGAAGCCTCCCGTGCGCTGATGGGCGTCTTCGCCGACGAGGGCATCCGCGTGGTCCGCCGCGCAGCCGTAACTTCGGTCCGCACAGATCCCGCCGGCGCAGAGGTCCTTGTCACCGCCACGGTCGCCGGGGGCCAGGAGGAATTCCGCGCCGCAAAGCTGCTGGTAGCCACCGGCCGACGCGCCGTCACCGACGGACTGAACCTGGACGCCGTCGGCGTCAAAACCGGCGACACCGGCCAGATCCTGGTCGAGAGCACACTCGCCAGCTCCAACCCCAGGATCTGGGCCGCAGGGGATGTGACCGGGCACCGAGAATTCGTCTACGTCGCGTCCGCCCACGGAACCCTGATGGTGGAGAACGCCTTCAACAACGCCGGGCGCGAGGTCGACTACCGGCACCTGCCCCGCGTGACGTTCACCAGCCCGACACTGGCCGCGGTCGGCATGACCGACAAGGAAGCCAACGAGGCGGGCATCCGGTGTGAATGCCGGGTCCTGCCCCTGGAATACGTTCCCCGGGCACTGGTGAACCGGGACACCCGCGGCTTCATCAAAATCGTCGCCGACGCCGACACCGGACGGATTGTGGGGATCACCGCCGTCGGCAAGGAGGCCGGTGACCTGGCCGCCGCCGGAGTCTACATCCTCGAGGCCGGCATGACCGTTGACCAGGTCGCGAACCTCTGGTGCCCATACCTGACCATGGCCGAAGGGATCAAAATCGCCGCACAGTCCTTCACCACCGACGTCTCCAAACTCTCCTGCTGCGCCTCCTGACCCGCGCCAGATCCCAGCCTAATCCCATTACGTTGTTGGCAGTTCCGCTTGAAGGAGCCCAGGATTCGTACTCCTAGCCCCATGCTGGGGCAGGCTATGTTTATCTGCGTTCCTTCTGCCTTGTGGCAGTGGAACTAGTCGCTGGCTTCGGTATGGCTTATTTTCGTCCCTGTCTGAAAATGATCCGGGGGGTGTTCCCGATCTCTGTCTTCGCATAGATCAAGCGCGTTAGCATTTATTACCCTTAAAGAGGAGCGTGTCAAGTTGTTTGTGTGTGGGGCTAGGTTTATAGGTATTTGTCGAAGCGGTCGGGGTAGGCCACGGCCATTTGGTTAATGGCTTGTTTCCAGCCGGAAACTCTGGCTCCTTCCATGAGTCTGCCGGCTGTCGCTGAGACTCGTTTGCCCTGCTTCGCCCTCTTGGCAGCGCGTTTGTCTTCAATATTGCAGATCATCAGCCACAGCGTCTTCAGCGCTGATTCATCGTTGGTGAACTGCACCCTGTTACGGGTAGCTTTACGCAGTTCATTGTTGAATGATTCAATGGAGTTCGTCGTATAGATAACCTTTCTGGCTGCTGGTGGGAACTGCAAAAACGGTACGAAACGCTGCCATGCACCTCGCCAGACCTTGACTGAGCGTGGATACTTTTCTCCCAATTCAGAGGCTTCAAATTCGTCTAAGGCCGCCTTAGCTGTGGACTCGTCCGTGGCGGTGTAAATCTTTTTCAACGCGGCCGATACACCCCGGCGATCCCCATAGGCTACTCACCGGTTCGCTGCGCGAATCAGGTGCACGATACAGGTTTGCACCATAGAGTTCGGCCAGGTTGCCTCGACTGCTTCTGGTAGGCCTTTCAGCCCGTCACAGCAGACGATAAAGACGTCTTTGACACCACGGTTAGAAAGATTCGCGCATACTTGCGCCCAAAATGAAGCGCCTTCTTCTTTGGCAATCCACAATCCTAAAATGTGCTTGATACCGTCGAGATCCACGCCGATTGCCATGTACGCGGACTTGTTGACTACTCGGCCACCGTCGCGGACTTTAATGCGCAGCGCGTCCAGGAAAATGACTGGGTAGAACTCGTCTAGCTGGCGGTTTTGCCAGACCATGACTTCATCCAAGACGGCGTCAGTAACCGCAGAAATCGTCTCATGGGAAACGTCAACACGCATCGCAGTTGCCATATGATGCTGGATATCCCTAATTGTCATCCCACCGGCATACAAGCTGACGATCATGTCATCGACATCAGTCAAGCGCCTAGAACCTTTAGGGACCATAGTCGGCAAGAATGTGCCAGCCCGATCCCTCGGGACATCAACGGTAACTGGCCCGTAGTTAGAATCCACGGTCTTTGGATACGACCCGTTGCGGTGATTGTCTGTCCCAGCAGCAGCTTTAGCGCTCCTGTCGCCAGACTCGTAGCCCAAATGGGCATCCATTTCAGCGTTGAGTCCCCTGGTAATCGAGGCCTGCAACATACCGCGAACCAGGTCATTGGCATCCGTTGTGGACGTGCCTAGGTCATCAATCAGTTTCGCGATTTCAGGGTTAGCAAGCAGCTTCTTTTCAATCGCATCAATCTTGGCTTTATCAGCCGGATCTCGTCGTGCCACAGTAGTCATTCTGGTCCATCTCCTCATGCAGGTTGGGAACCCACACACAAACCATCAGACACTCTCTTAAAGAGTGATTACCAACGAACTTCGAAATTTACTAGCCAAAGCAACCACCCATGCACAGCGTTTTCAAGACGGAGAAGACCACACTGTAGCCGCAGCACTCCTTACCAAATCAGGCAAACACGTACTCGGTTTGAACGCGCACCACTTCCTCGGTGGTCCTTGCGGGGAAGTCTCGGCTTTAGCCAACCATGCTGCTAGTTATCCAGAGGACCCAATCCAAGCAGTAGTCGCCGTATACGGACCTACTGGTCAAGTTATTCCTCCCTGCGGTAAATGCCGCCAGGTGCTTTTTGATGTTGATCCGTCCATTCGGTGCATCGTGCGCGGAAGCAATGGGCTTGAAGCACCTGCTGTGAAAGAGCTTTTACCGTTCGCATTTAACTGGCGAGATATGGAACAAGAGCAGCGCATCTACATGTGGGAAGGCTACGAGGAATCAATTCGTAGCGGAGAAAAGCAACAAACCATCCGGGTAGATGATCCTTTCCATGAAGGAAGTGCCCAAATTGTCTTCGAGAAAGAATCCGGAGAGGTCGTCACTATTCCGGCACAGGTTACGTCCGTTGTCTCTACCCAGCGAAGTGAATTGTCGGAAAAGCAAGCTAGAAATGACGGTTTTGGCTCTCTTTCCGAGCTTCAGGAAGCGCTAGATACTCACTATCCCGGATTAGCTGCCGATGACGAAGTAGACGTCGTAGGGTTCAAGCTCCAGTAACTCGAACGAGCTCAAAGCGTGTTTGCTTTCTGTAGAAGCAGTAGAAACTACAGCAAAAGGCTGGGGCAATCCATGGCGAACGGTGCAGATTGTGGCGCTTGGGTGTACTCAAACAGAACAAAACCCGGGACACTTCAGATTTCAGAATCAACCTACGTAGTTGATGAACAGCCAGACGGTCATCGGTGCTTATGGACAGGCAAGTAAGTAGTCCTAGGGGAACTCCCAAAGACTGCGGCGAGAGGATGCGCTTTCCAGTTTTCCCCAGTATGGAGAAGGTGTTCTATCCCGGCTTGGCAAAACATACCGGCCCAAATCTGCGCAGTCATCTTTCCAATACGTTTCGTTGACCTCAACTGCAGCGCCGCCGCAAACTCACCCGTAACTCTGTCGGGCTGGTTGAGCACTGAAAACACGAAAGAATAAGGATCCGCGCTCAATCTTTTTATCGCTTCGCCAAACTCGTCGGTCTGCTTCACGAGCAAATTCTGATAAATATCATCAGTCTGCTCTTGCTCTTTAGCTGAAACAGAAATATAGCGCTCAGTGAGCGTAGTCAAACTGAGTAATGGTATGTTGACGAGTTCTGTTTTTGAAAAAACACCAATTCTCGCAAGATTCAAGCGGACGTCATCGACCGTCTCGGCCTCGGTTAACCCCCGAGCCCACACATCAGCTTCCAACGCACCACACCTTAATAGAGGCAAACTCCATAATTACAAGTGTAACGATTGCTTTGGAAACTCCACTCACCTGAAGGCGTCTGTCCAAGGGTCGTTACGTTGGGTGCTGTTGCAAAGTTGGGCGGAGAGCCGAGACGACCCAGTTTCTCATTTCCTGATGGCCGCTGCGTGCCGGCGTTCTCAGGCCGTCTCGAAGACCCGGTTGACGATCACCGCGTCCGGATTGGGGTGCCCATAAGCAAACATCGTGCCCTGACCTTTCCGTAATGAATGCATCGCTTCCATCCCTTTCAACGTCCGGTAGGCGGAAATTCGGTTTTTGAACGCCCCCTTCGGTCCCAGGATTCTTTTAAGTCGGCCATGATCTCCCTCGAGAACGTTGTTCAGGTATTTCACCTGCCGGTGCTCCACCGTCTGAGGGCAGATTCCCTCCGCCTTCAGCTCGGATATTGCCTTGGCCAGAGCTGGTGCCTTGTCGGTGTTGATGACCCGCGGGGACCCGGCTGTCGTATTCGATCGCAGCGTCTTGGCCAGGAAACGCTTGGCCGCAGCCACATTCCGTTTTGGTGAGAGGTAGAAGTCTAAGGTCTGCCCACCGGCGGTAATAGCCCGGTAGAGATAGCACCACGTGCCGCCGACCCGGATATAGGTCTCATCCACCCGCCAGGACCGGGCCTGCCAGTCGGGTACCTGCCGGTACCAGCGAGTGTGCTTATCCAGCTCAGGGGCGTATTTCTGCACCCAGCGGTAGATCGTGGTGTGATCGACTGGCGCACCCCGCTCGGTCATCATTTCCTCCAAATCGCGGTAGCTCACCCCGTAGCGGCAGTACCACCGCACCGCCCACAGGATGATGTCACGGGGGAAATGACGACCGGAGAAGATGCCCATGGCTCTGATTATTTCACGCCGGTCTTTCTACTGCCCCAACTTTGCAACAGCACCATGAATACTCCTAAGGCTGTTGTGTGCGTTACGCCCCACAGTGTAAGTACCACTTCTAAATAGTCAACATGTGAAGTAAATAATTTTTGAACGTGCAGGTCAGAGAAGTGTGAATGCGGAAAAGATTTAAAAAGAAGGCCGAATCGAGGGGCGTGTCCTCGATTCGGCCGTGTGGGTTGTGCCTAGGGCTGTCCGACGAGCTCAATATCTGCGATGGTTGCCTTATCGGACTTGGGCAGCTCGGTGATCATGAAGAGGATCCCATCGAATTGCTCGGTGGTTTCCTCCAGTTCGATATCTTCCTTGCCGCTTTCGAACTTGCCCCTGGCCAGTTGATGCAGGGAGCCAGCTTGTGGGTTCTCCGGATTGAAGCTGTCCTGATTTACGCCATAGACCGCGTACCTCGCCCCAGTGGAGTTGGACTGCACCACCGGCAGGACCGCAAGGTGCGTTGGCGTATCCAAAGTGACGAGGACGCCGGTGTCCTCCTCGGCGGTGGACCACGTGGTGGCCGTTTTGCCATCGATAAGCGCTGCATCGTCTTGGTTATCGGGGACGGTAACCGCAGAGGAAGGCTGGAGACGCACCGGCGGGGTATCCGGAATATCCGTGCTGCCGTGAATGGTCTCGCTGACCGGGTTGGATGCCTCCACATTGCTGAGCAAGGACATGATCCAGGTGGTGAGCGCGGCCATTGCTACGACGAAGATAGTGGCGAAGATGCCGATAATGATGACGCCGGAACCGGAATAACCGCGGCCGCCAAAGCCGGGTTCTTGCGCCGGGTCATCCTCTTGATCCGGTTCTACCTGTGCCTTCACCGGCAGGGCCTCAGGCGCTTCTTCTGGTTCATGCGGTGCAAAGTCGTGCAGGCGCTGGGCGATGCCGGCCAAGGTTAGCGCCTGTGCCTCTTGCAGCTCCTCCATCTTTTCCTCGCGGCTGTCCTCATCAGCACTATCGAGCGCGTAGTGCGCATCTTCGACGCGCTGGGCGGCCTCGTCCGCGGGGAGGTTGGCGTCCTCAGAAATATCGCGCAGCTTCTTCGGCGAAGGTTCGGTGGACTCCACCAGCAGCTCGAGGGCGGAGCTTAATGCTTCGCGGTCGGTGGCTGCGGAGGTGCCGTCCAGCACGGCGGGGAAGGCAACCTTGACCACGCCATCGGTAGAGACGCGGAAACGGTCGCGGTGCTCCACGCCGAGGGTGAGGCCGGCGTCGTGGGCAGCGGCGGCATCAGCAAAAAGCGGCGCAGTAGCACGAGCCACGGAATGGGGATCGAGGTTATCGGCCTCAGCCACCTGCTTAAGGGAGGTGCCCTCAAACCAATCCGCTACCACCAGGCAGCCGGTGCGGTAGGACAGGACCTGGATATTATCCGCCACGGTATCGAGCTCCAGCTCGGCAAGGCGGCGGGTATTGCGCGAAATCTCTGCGGAGCGGCGGGCAGCGATTCCTGGCGTCGACGGCGCAATTGGCGCCAGGCTATTGGTATCGACGAACGTCAAGGCGACCAGGCGACCGGTGGACTGTTCGCGTGCCTGCCAGAACTGCGCACCGGTGACCGCACCGTGATCCTGCAGCAGGCGGAAGCGGCCATCCGATACCGGGGCACCCGGGACTAGGCGTGGGCCGCGGACGATGCCCGCGGACATCGGCGGCGGCACCAGGGTGGCATTGAAGGCGTCCTGGGTAAATACCGGCCGGATTTCCGGCACGTCGGGCTCCTCCAGCTCGATGGCCTTCGAGGAATCGACCTTGATGAAGCGGGACATGCCCGGGATGCGCTGCAGGGCGCGGGCCAAGTTCTGCACCTCCGGCAAGGAGGATTTGGACAGCACCAGGCCGGTGGCGATGAGGAAGATGACGCCGAGCACCGCGACCTTGATCAGCGAGACGATGGACGGCAGATTCTCCGGGAGGAGGAAATTCACGCCCCAGTACAGCACCCAGGAGACGACCAAGCCCACTAGGCCGGCACCGGAAGCCCACAGCACGGTCTGCGTGACGGCCTTGCCGCCGAGGCTGCCGAGCTTGCGCTTGAGCAGGAAGCCGCCAATTACCGCGCCGGAGACGAAGCCAAAGCCATTGGCCGTACCGAGCAGAATCACCACGCGGTCCGGGTTGGATGTCATCAATGGTGCCAAGAGCGTGAGGACGATCTTGGTCAGCGTGATGCCGGCGATGATGAAGGTAGGCGTCCAGGCTTCCTCGCGGGCATAGAACACGCGCAGGTGCAGCAGCACCAAGGCATACGGGATAAGCGTGAAAGCGGAGAAGCTGATGGTCAGGCCGAGCTGCTCGGCGCTCTCGGCGCCGTAGGCACCGTATTGGAAGAGGGCGCGGGCGATAGGAACGCCGAAGCCGGTCATGAAGATGACGATGGGGATAAGCGCGATGAAAGTCAGCTTGGAGCCCAGGGTGAGATCGCGGACCACGGCATCTACATCGCCGTCGGCGGCGTTGCGGGACAGGCGAGGCATAATTGCCGTCAGAAGCGTCACGCCGATAACGCCATAAGGCACCTGCAGCATGAGCCAGGCATTCTGATAGACCAGCGGTGCGCCGGCATCCGCATAGGCGGCCACGCGGGAGGTGACCACGTAGCCCAGCTGGGAGATGGCCACATAAGTAATAATGGCCAAAGCCATGCCGCCGAATTGCTTGATGCGCGCATCCAGGCCCCATTTGGGGCGCAGATTAATGCCGGCCTTCTTGAGATACGGCAATAGGATGAGGCACTGCACCATCACCGCTGTGGTGGTGCCCAAGCCCAAGAGCATGACGTGGGGATCGGCCACCGGCGTGGGCTCATGCGGGTCTAGTTGGCCGGGCAGGAAGCGATAAGCCAGCAGCACGCCAATGGAGATGAAGTTATTGATCACCGGTGCCCAGGCGCCCGGACCAAAGACATTCTTGGTATTGAGGACGGCCTGGAAAAGGGCGAAGAGGCCGTAGAAAAGAATCTGCGGCAGCAGCAAGAAGGCCAAGGAAGTTGCCTGCACGGCATTGGCCTTGGAATCTTCCGGCAGCATCATCCTGGTTAAGAAGGGTGCGAGGACCACGGAGGCGATGGTGACTATGCCCAGGATGGAAAAGGCCAGGGTAAATAGCCGCCGGACAAAGGTCTCGCCGCGGTCCGTGTCTTCCTTTTCGGCGCGCACGAGGACGGGCACAACCAGAGAGGTCAGCACTGCACCCAAAACGATCTCGGTGACGAGGTTGGGGATCTGGTTGGCGCTACTAAACGCAGTTCCCACCGTGGCGCCGAGCGTGGCGCCGATGAGCATCTGGCGCAAGAAGCCAGTGATGCGGGATAGTAGCGTCGCGATGGCCATCGTGCCCGTTGCGCGAATGACATCCTGATTGGATGATTCATTGTCCGCGTTGCGTCCAGTGAGCGCGGACTTATCCTCCTCAGGAGGAACGGTGGTGTCCTTCACCGCTGGGGTGGGGCGCTTTTCTGGTACCGGAGCGGGAGGAGAGGCCTGGACGATGCGGCCGCGGGCACCCGCTGGGGCGGGGTGCTCTGCCGGCACGGCGGCATCCTTCGGGTCAACTACACCCGCAGGTGACTTCTCCACGTGTTCGGCCTCGCGGCCAGTCTTATCAGTCATAGAGGATACAACTTCAACTTACTTTTTAAGCCTTTGTGATTTTTTGCGCCGATGGCGGCCTAGCCGGAAGAGCGTGGCTAAGACCAGCGCAAGGGCGCCGGCTATGCCGACGCCATACACGCTTACGATACCGGCACGCGTCTGCACAGCGATATTGATGGGCTCGGAGATGGTTTGCTTTTCCGGGGTAGCAAGCCACAAGCCAATGTCCGTGCGATCGACGTCCTTAGGCATATCGGCGGTCATGGATACAGTAATAGAGCCCTTGGCCGGAATACGGACGCTCTTGGGCGTGTTGAGGCGCGCGCCGTCGGGGGCATCGTATTGCAGCTTGGCCTCCACCGGTAGTGGCAGGCCATTTTCTGCCACGATGAGCAGCGGCGATGACTCGGATACGCGGGTGTAGACATTGCCCGGTGGGATAAGTGCCACAGAAGAACGCAGGTCCCGCAGCGTATCGGAATGCACATCCATCGTGTGAGTGAACCGGCGCTGCGCCTCCGCATTGGCGCCCAAGCTATCGCGGTTGGTCAGCGAGAGGGCGGCTAGCAGATCCCGGCGCAAAGGCAAGACAAATTCATAGCGAGTGAGCGCGATATCGGGATCATCGACCATGATATTCATCAGCTCATCGGTATAGCGGGCCTGCTGCTCCACGCGGACGATATCGGATTCGGCGAAGGCGGCGGGATCGCTAAAGGGGCTGCCGGGCAGTGAACCAGGCTCTGCGGTCTCCTGCTTTAGGCTGCCGACGGTGCGCGGATGGGACTTACCGGAAGCGATGAGTGCCTCGGCAGAGTCGAGTGCGTACTCGGCCGCGCTGGGATCCAAGTAATTAGGCAAGCGCGCCACGGTGTCATCGCTGGCGGCCAAGCTCAGTGCGGCGCCGCCGGTGATGGCACGAGAAAGATCGGAATCGAGCGAGTAATCGTAGCGCAGCTCCGGGTTGGAATAGCCCACCGTCTGTGGTTTGGAGCCGGTTTGGGCGAGGAGGGCGCCCAAGGAGGCGTCGAAAGTCACGGCGCGGCCGGGCCACGAAGTATTATCCGCCACCAATGCGGGCAGGGGCAGCTGCTGATCCACATAGCCGGAGCCGACCGCGAGCACGGTGGTGGCCGGCTTGGCACCGAGGATTCGCTCGATGGTGTGATTGCCGCGTTGCAGTCCTTCGTAGGTAAGGAAGGGATTATTCGCTTTGGCCACGGAGGAAGCATTGGCGTTCGCCCACGGCATAGACATAAAGCAATCGAGCTCGCGCAGTCGCTTGAGCCAGCGGGCAGCATCCTCTTTCCCCGTGCCGGGTTCGAGGTGCACATCGTCCTCGTTAGTAAACCACGAATCGCGCAGGCGCTTAGGGCGCTCGGCTTGAGGTGGGCGGGCCGAACCTACTTTATAGCCCTCCGCCATGCGGTTGACCGTATCCAAGAGAGCGGGATCGATGGCTACGCAGCCTGCCCCGCGCAGATCGTGGCTGGCATACGTGCTGACCAATCGATCGAGCCGGCCACCCTCCGCCAGCTCACCGGCCAGCTCATCAGAGGAGAGGATAAGGTCCTCTCCCCCAGCGCCGCCTGGTACCGAGTCAATATCGGCGCTGATGGGATAGATCACGGTGAGATCGTGGGGTGTGGGATCCGAGGGGGCATCGCCAAGCGCCTGCTCCTTCCCCTTTATCTGGCCAACAAGGCGTTCCTCCGCAAAGCTGACCGCCTCGCCGCCTACGGTGCCGGTGAGGGTAAACAGCAGCGGATAGGAGCCAGGCTCTTCGATGGCCAGGGTCTGCTCGCCGTGCAGGGAGGTAGGAACCTGGAAGGTGACCTCCCGGGATTCGCCCGGCTGCAGGGGCGCGGTGGTAGTGCTGGGACCGTAATACGGGAATTCGCCGGTGGCCAACTGCGTGCGGGCCTGCGCGGTATCCTCCACGGCATCGCCGCGGCGGCTTGTGAGCTGGAGATCCTCCATAACTTCATCGGTAGGATTGTGCAGCCGGAAGGTCAGTTTGAGGTCTTTGCCCACGGTAAAGGGCTCGGCCGCAAGGAGATCAAGGTGGGCCCGCTCCGGCCCGCGCGCACCCAACCATGCCTGGATATCCTGCTGCTTTTCGGCGGCCGCGTCCATCTGCGCGGCGGCTTCTGGTAGCGGCATGCACAAGCCCCACCCCGCTACCGCCATGCAGCCGCCCACGGCGGCCCAAGACTTCAGGCGCTGGCGCATTACCGTGGCGTCACTTTCCCCGCCGCGGCTTCCTTTCGTGCGAGATCGGGAAGGAGATCATGCGCGATGCGCGCCAGCTTGCGCTCATCGGCGTAGGCCAAGTGCTCGATGAGTTCGGAGACGGGGATCCACGAGACCTCAGTGACCTCTGGATCCTCATCGTTCATAATGCCGTCTACAAAACGCAGCAGGTGGTGGTGCACGGTCTTATGGATGCGCACCCCATCAGAGACGAACCAGTAATCAATCATGCCGAGGTCCGCAAAAACCTCACCAGAAATGCCGGTTTCTTCCCATACCTCGCGTTCAGCGGTGACCTCCTTGGCCTCGCCATTTTCCACGTGGCCCTTGGGCATGGACCACAGCAGGCGCCCGCGGCGGTCGAGGCGGCCGATGAGCGCTACATAAAGCCGGGAAAGGTCGACGTTGCCATTGGCATCGACGCACTCCGCCAAGCCGGAGACAACGAGGCCACCCGCGGAGGTTTCATCGCGGGTTTCCATGGCCGTGGATTGGCCATTGCCACCGCGGTAGGGCTTGCGCTGCTGGGTGGTGCGGCGCGCGCGATTATCCGGCCGGCGGCGCCGCCTGCGCCGGGACCGGTTGCGGTTGCGGCCGCCTCCCTTGGAGGGGCCCTGTTCTTGGTTAGTCATCCCTGCCAATCGTAGTAGACTCTCACCCGTGAATTTTCAGGACACTCAGCTAATCGGCGTTCTTGCCCGCGCGGAATCCACCGTCTCCTCCCTCAGCAACCTGCTAGGCGGACTGGTGGAGAAATTTGCCGCGCGCGGCTACTCGCTCTACCTCGTGGGCGGCTCTGTGCGCGATGCGCTTTTGGGCCGCTTGGGAAACGACCTGGACTTTACTACCCCAGCCCGCCCCGAGGTGGTCAAGGAGATCCTCGATGAGTGGGCCGAAACCGTGTGGGATACCGGCATAGACTTCGGTACCGTCTCCGCGGCCTACAAGGGCCAGCAGATTGAGATCACTACCTTCCGCTCCGATTCTTATGACGGCCAGTCCCGCAATCCTGAGGTCGTTTACGGCGACACCTTGGAAGGCGATCTTGTCCGGCGCGACTTCAAGGCCAATGCGATGGCCATTGAGCTGCTTGCCGACGCCTCCTTTAAGTTCCACGATCCCCTCCACGGCCTCCAAGACATAGCTGACCGAGTGCTCGATACCCCGGATAAGCCGGAGATCTCCTTCCACGATGATCCGCTCCGCATGCTGCGTGCGGCTCGTTTTGCCTCTCAGTTGGAATTCCGCGTGGCTGATCGCGTCGTGGAGGCCATGCGGGATATGGCTGGCGAGATCCAGCGCATCACCGTGGAGCGCGTGCAGGTGGAGCTGGATAAGCTCATCTGCGGCACGGCCCCGTGGGAGGGCATCGATCTACTGGTATCTACGGGAATCGCGGACTATATTTTCCCCGAGATCCCCGCGCTACGCATGACCGCGGACGAACACGCGCAGCACAAGGACGTCTATGCGCACTCGCTCAAGGTGCTGAGCCAGGCCATGGACCAGGAAGAAGATGGTCCAGACCTCGTCCTGCGCTGGGCGGCGCTGCTCCACGATATTGGCAAGCCGGATACCTTTGATAACACCGATGGCAAGGTCTCCTTCCACCACCACGAGGTGGTGGGCGCCAAACTCGCCCGTAAGCGCCTGCGCAAGTTGAAGTATCCCAAGGCCACCACGGAGTCCATCGGCCAGTTGGTGTACCTACACATGCGCTTCCACGGGTTTGGGGAAAATCAATGGACTGATTCCGCCGTGCGCCGCTATGTCACCGACGCCGGCGATCTTCTCCCTCGCCTGCACAAGCTGGTGCGCGCCGATTGCACCACCCGCAATGCCAAGAAGGCCCGCCGCCTCCAGCGCACCTACGATCAGCTCGAGGAGCGTATCGAAGAGATCGGCCGCAAGGAGGACCTGGCCCGCGTGCGTCCAGACCTCGACGGCAACGAGATCATGGAGATCTTAGGCCTCCAGCCCGGCCCTGAGGTGGGCCAGGCGTGGTCCTATCTCAAGGAGCTGCGCCTCGAGCATGGTCCCCTCGAGCGCGAGGAAGCGATTGCGAAGTTGCGCGAGTGGTGGGATTCTAAACAGTGATGTTTGCCGATAGATTATTCAACGCCCTCGAGCGCAATGACCCCGCCCCCGGCCAGCTGCTTATCGCCGCTCCGGGCATGCTTTCGCCGGAATTCGCCCGTTCCGTCGTTCTCGTCATTGAGCACAATGACATGATGACCTTCGGCGTAGATCTGACCAAGCGCTCCGAGGTGGCGATTTTCAATGTGCTGCCGGAATGGCTTCCCGTCGTGGCCAAGCCGCAGGCGCTGTACATCGGCGGCCCGCTCAATCAGCAATCCGTCGTAGGGCTCGCGCAAACCAACCAGGGCGTCGATCCGGACAAGCATGACCGACTCACCCGCCTCGCCCCGCGCCTCGCGCATGTGGATCTGCGCGCGGAGCCGGAAGAGATAGAGCCCTTGGTCTCGGGTATGCGCATGTTTGCCGGCTACGCCGAGTGGGGCCCGGGCCAGCTAGAAGAGGAAATCGAGGCCGGCGAATGGTTCGTCTCCCCTGCCCTGGCCCAAGACGTTATTACGCCGGGCCCGGCCGACCTCTGGTCCGATGTTATGAAGCGCCAACCCATGCCGTTGCCGCTGTACTCCACCTACCCTGTCAACGTGGAAGACAATTAATTCCTATCGCGCTGCAGGCAGTGGGCTAAACTAGCCCGCATGCGTGAGGATATTTCACAAGGTTTGCGGGATACCTGGGCCGCCGCCATCGGCCTCATTCCCCTCGGCGTTGCCTTCGGCCTGCTCATGGTCCAATCCGGCTTCAGTTGGTGGTGGACGCCGATTTTCTCCATCGTCATTTATGCCGGTTCGATGGAGTTCCTGGCCATTTCCATGGTCACCGGCGGCGCCACAGCCGTGGCTTCCCTGGTCACCGGTTCCATGGTGAACTTCCGCCATATTTTCTATGGCCTCACCTTTCCTCGCCACCGCATTCACTCGCGCCTAGGCAGGGCTTATTCCACCTATGCGCTTACCGGCGAAACCTATGCCATCGTCTCCTCCCTCCCCACCGATGACCGCCCGACCGGGGCCCGGATCCTCACCATCCAAATTTTTTGTCAGGCTCTGTGGGTAGGCGGTGGCGTTGTCGGTGCTCTCGCCGGCCAGGTGATTCCCTCTACCGTGCAGGGCATGGAATTCGCCCTAGTGGCGCTGTTCGTCGTGCTGGCGATGGATTCCTTCCGCAATAACCAGGATTTCTCTTTACCCCTAAGCGCGGCTCTGGTGGGAATCCTCGCAGCCGCCTTCGCCCCTGGTCAACTCCTCATGGTGGCCCTGAGCGCCTACTTCATTCTGCTGATTATCCGGTATCTATCTCCAGGCTTCGATGCAGCTTTTAGCTTGCGTAGGCGAGGCGACGTTAAGAGATTCCGGGAGGAGTGCTAATGCCCGCTGGAGTCACCCTTGCTTCCATCGCGGCCGTCCTAGTTCCCGTCGGCCTCATTACCGTTGTACTACGCCAACTTCCTTTCTCCTTTGTGAAATGGATGAAGGATAGTCAGTTCTTTTCCTTGCTCGGTATGATGATGCCTGTGGGCGTGATGACCATCTTGGTGGTGTATACCGTCCACGGGCAGTCCAGCGCCCCCGGTGGCATCTGGGCGGCTCTCCTCGGAGTGGTGGTTACTTTCCTGCTTCACCTGTGGAAGCGGGAGTCTGCGCTGTCCATCTTCGGTGGAACCGCCTTCTATATGCTCCTCGCCAACGTAGTCTTTTAGCCCTTGCGACTCTTATAGGCCGAACTTGGCGGTGGCCTCGGACCACAGGGCGTCGAACCGAGACTGATCCACGTACTGCGCGCTAATGTCCGGAAAATCGTCGTAGGTGTCCGGGTGCGGGACAACCTCTTGCGGCTGATCTACGTTTCCCGTGGAACTATTCGGTGTTGCTACCCCGACGATGGCATCCGAGGGATCCAGCGCAATCATGCGCACCATGCGGCAGCTGCTTGCGTCGCGCTCTTCCATTTCTGCCATGTGGATCGCTGAGCCTACGCCGGGCACATTCAGTTCGGTTCGTACGTAAAGGTAATTCGTCATGGCACTTAAGTGTAGTTACGTGCCGGGGTGCTGCGCGTAACGGGCCGCTAGCCACGAGCACATCATCAGCTGAACCTGGTGGTAAATCATCAACGGGAGGATTAGTAGACCAAGAGACGCGCCGCCAGAAGCAAAGATGACCGACGCCATTGGTAGTCCCGTGGCTAATGACTTTTTCGATCCACAGAACTCGATTGCGATGGTATCGGCGCGGTTGAATCCCATCTTTTGGCTTGCCTTTTTGGTGAGCCACAGCATGAAAGCGACGAAGATCGCGGCGAAGGCGACGAGGAACACCAGGTCCCACAGAGAAATAGAGGACCAAATTCCGTCCACCACACCCTTGGAAAAAGCGGAATACACCACCATCGCGATTGAGCCGCGGTCCACGACCTTAGTGGCCTTGCTTTGTGCAACCTTGCCTACCCAGCGCCGAGTAAGCTGACCTAAAACAAATGGCGCCAACAATAGAAGTGCAATTTCGCCGAATACTGACGTATCGATGTGAACTCCTCCCCCAGTTCCCATGAGGAACATGACGAGCAATGGAGTGATGATCACTCCGACCAAGTTTGAGGCGGAAGCCGATACGATTGCGCCCGCCACGTTTCCTTTCGCGATTGAGGTGAAGGCAACCGAAGACTGCACCGTGGATGGAACCAGCGTGAGGAATAGGATTCCTAAGTACATGTCATTCGATATGACAGCGGTGAGCGGCCGCAGTGCTATGCCTATAAGTGGGTAAACCACAAAGGTAAAAGCGAGAATTGTGAGGTGTAGCCGCCAGTGTTTTAGTCCGTTGAGGGCTTCTTGAGTGGAAAGCCTCGCGCCATACAAAAAGAAGAGTAGCGCGATGGCTACGTTTGTTAATTGGCCGAAAATGTCGGCAAAGTTCCCGCGGGCTGGTGCGATTATCGCAATGATGACCGCCAAGATAATGAGGACAATTAGTGGGTCGGGCTTCTTCAAACGCTGCAGCATGCTAAGAGTTTAAACCCGATTCGTCATCACATGCTGCAGATACTCGGGCCAAGAAAACACAACCCGTGTAGTTTCACGTGAAACTACACGGGAGATGCACCTTAGGCCGTGGTGACGTTAGAGCCGTCTTGTTTAACTTCGTATTCTTCCAATGGATCGCGCCCTGGGCCGGAGATTACGCTTCCATCGCTGAGATTGTAGGAGGTGTTGTGTGCCGTGCAGGTGGCCGTCATACCATCAATCTCGGTGATTGGATTGTGTTGGTGGGGGCAGGTTTGAGAATAGGCCTTAAACTCGCCTTCCTTGGGCTGAGTGAAGATCACGCCATCGACAATCTTCGCGGAGCCAATCGGAATCTCGGTAGCCGCAATTTCTGCGGACGGAGAGGAGCCACAGGCCGCGGCGTAGACGCCTGCAAATGTGGTGGCGGATCCAAGCAAGAACATTCGACGGGAGCACTTGATCATGCTTCTACTCTAGCCTGTCGGTCTTGTGTATTGTGCCGTTCCCGTTTGTGCGGTTGAAATCAACGTTTCACGTGAAACACTGTAGTTAGTTAGCTAGGAGCCCTTCCCAAGTCTCCGGAGAGCCCTCGGAACTAGCGATAAGTTCATAGGTGCCAGACTCGATGCCTAAATCATCTACGATGCTCTGTGCAGATTGCTGTTCGTGTGCTTTTGCTACGGACGTCGCTACCTTGTGGTCTTGCTCAGTGTGAGCGCCGATAACAAAAGTTGAAGCGGCGATGGCCGCCAGGGCGGTACTTTTCTTCATGGACTATATTCTGCCCTTTAGGGTACTGATTACGTCCTTAGCCGCCGGGGCTCCATGGCAGTTTTACGCAACCTCTACCCTCCCTCGCAGGAACCAGAATGGGACGATGGACCTACTGTAGGTGCGGTCAAGTATGGGTTAGGCCAGAAGATATCCAGAGTTATAATATCGGCTGTTACTAAAATCGAGTAAGCAACTGCTCCGGAAAGTAACGTCACTGTGACTAGACTGAAGCGTGTGACGATAATTCAATACGAAAGGCATAGCTACAAAAATTCCCCTTCTGGATGAAATGTGATTCTTTTCCAGAAGGGGAAGATTACGCAGCAGTGCTTGGTCACCTATCGGATTCGCGAGCGGCGTGACGGAGCGCGTCGACATCAACCTGAGGGGCGGCTGCTGCGGCGGCCTCTTCCCCACCGCAACCGTCGGAACCACAATTACAGGAGTCTCCGCAACCCTCCTCGTCTGCGTGTGCTTGTTCGTAGAGGAACGCGGCACGTGAGCCGAGGTTGGAACCGATGGAGAGGGCTAGTACAGCGGCCACAAAAGTAAGAACCGGGATGAGCCACATCCAGCCCTCAGCGCGGAGCGCGACGATGCCGCCGAAGACTAAGCAGACGCCACTCAGCATCCAGAATGGCCCGGCAATGCGATGGGCATTGTCCCATGCTTCGCGGGATTTGCGAATCTCCTGCAGGCGCAAGCCGATATAGCTATTTCCAGGTAGGCGCTTGGTTGAGGCCAAGGCTCCCACGATGATGAGGAAGACGGCGAGGATTAAAAAGATGATTCCCACAGCGATCATGTACTTAGTTTAACCTTGTAGCGCCAAGATAAAAATCGTCGCTGGGGTGAGTGTTCTGACTATGCCTCCAGTCGGGTAGTATGCCTTTAAGGTCGATCGATAGATATTGAAGCGGCCGTTGCCTCTGTACCGCGCTGTTTCACTCTGGAACTTTTACCAAGGGGCGAAACACCCGATTTGATTGTAAGTACATGAATTTCAAGAAACTCTCGGAATCTCTGTTGTTCCGCATCATCGTCGCCATCATCCTTGGCGTGGTGGTGAGCCAATTCGCGCCCGAATGGTTTGGCCGCGTATTCGCCACCTTCAATGGACTCTTTAGTAACTTCCTCAATTTCTTTATTCCGGTCCTCATCTTCGCGCTTATCGCCCCGTCGATTGCTGGTCTGGGACGAGGGGCCGGAAAATGGCTGGGTGTTACTGCAGGTATTGCCTACGGCTCAACGATTGTTGCGGGTCTTCTTGCCTACGTACTTGCGCACTGGCTCTACCCCACCATGCTCAGTGGTCAGGATCTGATTACAAATGTCTCCGATATTGATGAGGGGGCACTCACTCCGTACTTCGAGGTGGAAATGGCTCCGCCTTTTGAGGTTATGACGGCTCTCTTGTTGTCATTCTGCATCGGCGTAGCGATGACTACAGTGAAGTCCGATACCTTGTATGCGGTTACAAAGGAATTGGAGAGCGTAGTAGTCAAGGTTATTTGGGGCTTTGTAGTGCCAATTCTGCCCTTCTATATCTTTGGCATGTTCCTAGGCTTGGGCATGAATGGCAATTTGGGCTCAGTACTCTCGGCCTTCGCGAAGGTCCTGATCCTGGCGGTTGTCATGACTCTGGTTTACCTGGTGCTCCAGTACATCATCGCCGGTGCCATCACCGGTAAGAATCCTTTCAAGGCATTGCGCAATATGGTGCCGGCTTATTTCACCGCACTCGGAACTTCTTCTTCTGCCGCCACCATTCCGGTGTCTATGGAGTCCACCTTGAAGAACGGCATTTCGAAGCCAGTGGCAAGCTTCGTTATCCCGTTGTGTGCTACCATTCACCTCTCTGGTTCCATGATTAAGCTGACGCTCTATGCCTTTGCGATTGTGTACATGGCGAACCTGGATATTAGTACGAGCACCGGCCTTGGTTTCATCTTCCTGTTGGGAATCATGATGATTGCGGCACCAGGTGTGCCTGGCGGCGCGGTTATGGTCGCAGCTGGACTACTAGCGGATATGATGGGCTTTGACGATGGCATGGTGGCGCTGATGATCGCGGCCTACATCGCCATTGACTCGGTCGGCACAGCTGCCAACGTTACTGGCGACGGCGCTATCGCGATGATCGTGGACAAGTTCGCGGGCTCCAAGAAGGACCACACCGAAGAGGAATCTGCAGAAGCAACCGCGTAGAGGCTTTTTATAGGGAACCCTCCTCAGCTGCCGAGAGCTGAGGAGGGTTCTTCGCGTCTTCAGGACTACTCTTGAGTCGCTGCCTTCATGCGAGCTACATACTCGGCGAGTTCCTTATGTAATGCTCTCTCGTCGGAAATGCGGCCTGGAGTTCCTTCCACTGGCCTGCCTTCCGCGTCTGTTTCACGTGAAACGTGGAGATCGATAATCTTGGTGATTGCGGAGCCAGTAATGGCGCCCGCTGCCCCAGCGGTCACGGCATCGCGCACGTGTTTCGGCTCGGAAATGCCGAATCCTAGCATTACCGGAGGTCCATCGAATCTTTTGATGTTGGCGACGACTTCTTCGAGCCCAATAGTCTCGGATTCCTTTTCGGCACCGGTAACTCCATCTCTCGATACTGCGTAGATATAGCCGCGCGAGCTTTGAGCGACGACCTCGAGGGTGTGCGCAGTCGCGCGGGCCGGGGCGATAAAGATTGGGTCAATGCCGGCCTTTTCTGCTGCGGCGATGAAGGGAGCGCCTTCGCGCACGGGGACGTCGGGAAGCAAGATGCTGTCCGCACCCGCTTCTGCAAACTCGGCGTAGAACCGGTCGAAACCGCGAGTGAACGCCACATTGCCGTAGATGAGCATGCCGATGGGAAGCTCGGGAAATTCCGCGCGGATTGTTCGCACCTGTTCTAAGGCGGAATCTACGGTGGCGCCGCCATCGATCGCGCGAAGGTGGGAGGCCTGAATGGTGGGGCCGTCAGCCACTGGGTCAGAAAATGGAACGCCGAGCTCCAATGCATCGGCTCCGGCCGCGACGACGGTTCGCACGATGGCCAGTGTGTGCTCTGGCGTGGGATCGCCCAACATGAGGAATGGGACGAAAGCGCCCTCTCCCCTGTTACGCAGAGAGCGGAATAGGTTTTCGTATCGGTTGCTCATTAATTCTTCTCCTGGAGTTTGAATTCTGGGTGGGCCTTAAGGGTGTGGCGAACGTGGTCGATATCCTTATCGCCGCGGCCGGAAAGGGAGACCAAGATGTTGATGTCCTCATCCTTCCGCTTCAAGGCGTAGGCCAACGCGTGAGAGGATTCGAGAGCGAGAATGATGCCTTCCTTAGTGGAAAGAAGCTGGAATGCTTCGAGTGCTTCGGCGTCAGTAATGCCGACATATTGTGCGCGGACACTGGCGTGTAAGTGAGCGTGCTGTGGTCCTACATCTGGGTAGTCGAGCCCGGCGGAGATCGAATAGGATTCCTCCACTTGGCCGTCCGCGTTGCGCATGAGGTAGCTGCGCGCGCCGTGGAGGATGCCAACCGTACCGTTGTTGATGGTGGCACCGTGCTTGCCGGAGTCTAGGCCTTCGCCGCCAGGTTCTGCGCCGACGAGTTCGACTTCCTCTTCTTCAATAAAATCTGCGAACATACCGATTGCATTAGAACCACCGCCGACGCAGGCCACTACTACATCCGGTAGCTCACCGGTGCGCTCAAGCATCTGGGTCTTAGCCTCTTCAGAGATGACCTTGTGGAACTCTCGGACGACGGTTGGGAATGGGTGGGGTCCGGCCGCGGTACCGAGGAGATAGTGGGATTCATGGAAAGTGGCGGTCCAATCACGGAGGGCTTCATTCACCGCGTCCTTAAGAGTTCCGGATCCAGTGTCGACGGCGACGACCTTTGCGCCCATCAGCTCCATACGGAATACATTTGGCTGCTGTCGGGCCACATCTTTCGCGCCCATGTAGACCACACACTCGAGATCCAGTAGTGCGCAAGCAAGTGCAGTAGCGGTGCCGTGCTGGCCTGCTCCGGTCTCCGCAATAATGCGTGTCTTCCCCATCCGCTTTGCTAGCAGTGCCTGGCCGAGAACTTGGTTCGTCTTGTGTGCTCCACCGTGTACGAGGTCCTCACGCTTGAGGAAGATGCGCGCCTTGCCCCCGAGGTTCCTCGCCTCTGTAATTGGTGTGGGACGGCCGAGATAGTCACGCAACAGCGCGCTTAGCTCTTTGCGAAAGGCTGGGTCGTTTTGTGCTTCGACAAAAGCCTTCTCAAGTTGGTCGAGTGCTGGGATGAGGGATTCGGGGACGAATTGTCCGCCGAATTCACCAAAGTATGCCGGAAGGAGCGTTTCACGTGAAACTGTCATCGTTCTCTTCTTTCTATGGGTGTGTGTAGTTTCGGATAGTGCTAAAGGCTTGGGCGATCAATGAGGAGTCCTTGCGGCCGGGTGCATACTCCAAGCCTGAGTTGAGGTCGAGTCCTGCCGTGCCGATTGACAGTGCCTCTTCGAGGTTGTCTAGTCGGAGCCCGCCGGCGAGGAGGGATTTCTCCTTCACTTCAGGGGGAATCGTCTGCCAGTCAAATGTGGTGCCCGTCCCTCGATTGCCGGAGTCGAGGACAAGGGCCTCTACCTCTGGGACAAGGTCTGGCGTCAAGGCAGCGAAGTCAGGGTTATTCATGTCGATGGCTCGCCAAAGGTGAAGACCGTCAGCGACGTCGTGTACATCTCGAAGGAATTCCAGCTCTGCTTCCCTACTCCCTTGGAATGGGGCGTGAAGCTGAAGAACTTTGAGGCCGGGGATCTTGGCTAGGCTCCGTAGCGTTTCCAAATCCGTAGACCGCGTCACGGCTACGTACTCCAACTCTGGTTCCGTGGAAATGATGCTTTGTGCGGTTTCACGTGAAACACTGCGGGGTGAATCCGGCGCGAAGATGAGTCCCCCGTAGCGGGCGCCAGCAGCGCGGGCTGCTTGGGCGGAGGAGGCGGTGGTAAGGCCGCATACTTTATTGGCGCCAAAGACGAGGTCGCGCGCCGCCCGATCGATGTCCTCCTGGGAGGTGAGCTGCGAGCCTATAAGGAAGGCGTGCGCGTGGGCTCCTAACCGGCGGACGGTGGCGTTATCTCGGATTCCAGATTCGGAAACTATCACCTTTCCGTCTGGAACATGGCGGGCTAGGCGTTCGGTGCGGCCTAAATCAATGCTGAGATCGTGGAGATTGCGGTTGTTGATGCCGATGATATCGACTCCAAAATTCACCGCGCGATCGATTTCGTCCTCGGTGATGACTTCAGTCAGGACGTCTAGACCGAGTTCGTCCGCTAGTGCCTTGAGCTCACCGTAGGTGTCATCGTCGACGATAGACATCATGAGCAAGATGGCATCGGCGCCGTAATAACGCGCGGCATAGACCTGGATGGGATCGACAATGAAGTCTTTGCACAGCACGGGCACATGGGTGGATAGCGCGACAGTCTGTAAATGGTCATAGTCGCCGCCAAACCGATCGGGCTCGCACAAGACCGAGATGGCGGAGGCGTAGCGAGAGTAGATCCGGGCAATATCGCCCGGGCGATAGTCCTCGCGAATTTTGCCAAGGGACGGCGAGGCAGACTTGCACTCTAGGATGCAGCGGTTGGTGCCACGGAGGGCGTCGGCAAGCGAACGCTCCGATCGTGGCACACTAGCCAGGTCTACGTGGGATAGCCGCTCACGGAGTGCGGGCAGGTGAGTGCGGCGCTCGGCGACGATCTCCTCGAGCACCGTAGGTAAAGTATTCTCCGACATTAATTCTCCTCCCCTACTGCATAATTCGTGCTCTCGTGGAGCGCGAGCCAATCTTCAACAGTGCCGCTGCTAATCAGTTCCTTTGCGTGAGTGACTCCTGCCGCGATAGTCTCCGTGGTCCCGTTGAGGTAAAACATGGCGCCGGCGGTGGCGGCAATGGCGTCACAATGGGCGGGCTCGCCGTGGCCGGCAAAAACCGCACGGAGGGCTTGGGCATTGGCGGCGCCGTCGCCGCCGGCTAGGTCCGTCAGCTCGTGGCGTTTGATGCCGAGGTCTTCTGGGGTGAGCTCATAAGAGACAATCTCGCCGTCGTTGAGCTCCCAGACCTGTGTCGTGCCGTGGCTAGCGATCTCATCCGTGCCAGCGCCATGGACGACTAGGGCGCGCTCCCGGCCGAGCTCCCGGAACACTTCCGCGATAAGTTGGCCTTGGGCCGGGTTGGCGATGCCCATGATTTGCAGTGACGGGCGTCCTGGGGACAGGAGGGGCCCTAGTGTATTGAAGATGGTGGGGATGCCTAGCGCCTTGCGCACCGGTTGTACGTGGGCGACCGCTGGGTTGTATGCAGGGGCGAATAGGAAAGTGAAGTTGGAAGCTTCAAATTGGCGCACTGCTCGGGCGGCGTCTAGGTCCAGTGGGATATTCAGGGCTTCGAGGACATCGGCCGATCCGGACTTGGAAGAGACCGAGCGGTTGCCATGCTTGATCATCCTCACTCCCCCAACGGCGGCAACGAGGGAGGCGCCGGTAGTGATATTGATGGTATTCGCGCCATCGCCACCGGTTCCGGCCGAATCCATGAGTCCTTCTCCGGTGATGGGGAATGGATAGCCCACTTTCAAAAATGCTTTGGCCGCGCCGGCAATGTCTGCGAAGGTCTCGCCGCGGGTGCGGATATGGGTAAGTAGCGCCGCAATATGAATATCGTCGTAGTCGCCGACGGCCAAGGGGGTAAATACCTCCATGGCTTCTTCGATGGTGGGCTGAGGGTTATTCAGGAAGGCTTGCAAGGTACGCAGGGGGTGGTGATTCATTTTTAGTGCTCCGTATCCATAGTGGTGTGCGTATATAATTGATGAATGCAACGCTCGAGCATGAGGGGGCCGCGGGGCGTGAGGATAGACTCGGGGTGGAACTGGAAGCCGAGGGCGCTACCGTCATCCGTCTCGGCCGCCATGGCTACCTCTCCGATGTCCGTGGGCGTACGCGCGAGACAACGCATCCCCTGAGGGAGGTCCGCGCATCCAAGCGAGTGATAGCGCGCCACCGGAACTTGCGTACCTAGGTGACCCGGTTGGTCCGGCTCGGTATCAGTGGCAAGGTCCTGAAAGACGGGGTGCATTACCCCGGCCTCGGTAAGAGTCATCGGGACGGATTTCCCGTGTACGGGCCCGCACGGTTCGACTGCGCCGCCGTGGTGCTCGAGTAGCGCTTGGAAGCCGAGGCACACGCCTAGGATGGGAATGGTGCCTAGGGTGGCGTCGATAAGCTCCATCATGCAGCCGGCGTCCCGTGGATGGCCGGGGCCCGGGGAAAGCACAATAATGTCGGGCTGCGCGCGCAGCACGTCGTGCACCGCAACGGTATTGCGAAACACGGTGGTATCGAACCCCGCGAGGGCATCGACTAGGTTGTAGACAAAAGAATCGTGGTTGTCTAGAAGGACAATATGCGGCGAGCTCATCGCTGTACCACCAATTCGGCTCCTTGCGCCATAGCGATGGCATTGAGAACGGCGTAGGCCTTATGCACCGTTTCATCGGCCTCGGCTTGCGGCATGGAATCCTTGACCACGCCGGCACCGGCCTGCACCACTGCGGTGCCGTCCTGGACGTAGGCCGAGCGGATGACGATGCAGTTATCCATGGCTCCATCGCCGCGCAGGTATCCCACCGCCCCGCCATAGGATCCGCGGCGCTTTCCCTCCGTGCGGCGCACCAGTTCGGTGGCGCGCAGTTTGGGTGCTCCCGTAAGCGTTCCCATGTTCATGCACGCACGGTAGGCAACGAGCGCATCGAAGTCCGGGTGGAGCGTCGCCGTGACGCGGGAGACCAAGTGCATCACTCGCGAGTAGCGGTCAACGTGCAGGAGTTCGGCCACCTGCCGGCTGCGGGGCACGGCCACGCGAGCGAGGTCATTGCGCGCTAGGTCTACCAGCATCGTGTGTTCCGCAATCTCCTTGTGGTCTGTGCGCATGTCCAGCTCGTTGCGAATATCCAGTTCATGGTTGATGCTGCCATCCGGGTTGAGCCCGCGCGGCCGAGTTCCGGCGATGGGATAGAGCTGGACCTGCCTATCTTCCGGCGTGAATTTGAGGTTCGATTCTGGCGAGGCGCCAAAGAGCTCATAGTCGGCACCGCGGACGTAGAACATATAGGGCGAGGGGTTGGTCTCGCGCAGCGCCCGGTAAGCAGCCAGGGCGTTGGGGCAGTCCACGGTGAAGGCGCGTGCGGGCACTACTTGGTAGATATCGCCGGCGTGAATATTGCTTTTAAGCTTGTCGACGTCCGCCCGAAACCTTGTATCATCCACATCGGCCACCGCTCGGATCCTTTCCCTTTGCGGCGCCGCGGGGCGAGCGGCCGCCGGCAGTGAGGCAAGAGAGTCCAACTCTTCCCGCAGGCGCTTGTCGTCGATGTCCCAGCCTTCTAGGTGCGCAGTCCCTTGCAGGTGGTCCACTGCCAGGACCGTGTGGGCTACCAAGAATTCATAGTCCGGGTAAGTGTTGGCCCCCGGTTTAACCTCGGGCAGTTCCTCGAAAGTAGCGAGGTAGTCATAGGCGAATCCACCCCCAAGGAACGGCAATAAGGGAGAGGAATAGTTGGCTTCTAATTGCAGGAACCGCAAAATATCGGCGGTAGATTCGGCAAGAAGCCGCTCCCGCTCGTCGGGGTGTGTGGACAGCGAGAACTCGAAAGCCGCGGTGGTAGTTTCACGTGAAACTAAGCGATGGTGGAACCGCTCCTCCAGGGAACGAAGGAGCGACTCCCCTGCCTCCGTGAGGACGCGTACCTCTACCCTCTGGCCGTGGCACGTTACTTTCAGGGCCGCCTTGAGTACGGCGAGGCAATTGAGATTCTTCTTGGTCTCAATGTCCGCGCTTTCAAGAAGTAGGGAGTCGTGCGGTAGTGCGAGGGCGTCAAAGATTGCGGCCGCATCGCTGCCGTAGGAGATGTTGCGAGTGGCGGTGTATGGCATTGCAGTGCCCTTTCGATGGGTGTGGGGAACGGGGAAACGGATAATGGGCTTCCGCGAGCAGAGGCACTAAAACGCCAAAAGGCCCGCAGAATGCGAGCCTAAAAATGGGAGGTGGAATAAGGCCCGCGGGTTACGCGCGCCACCACCAAGCAGTAGTCATCTTCTTCATATCGGTCATACTAACCTACATTTCTATAGCTTGGAAGATAATCGTTAAAAATATTCGCCCACTCCCCTGTGCTGCCGTGCTTGGCGCAAAACCAAGAAGACCGGCTATCGATTCGCGGTACTGTGGGGTGCATTCACGCAATGGAGAAAGGTGATGAATATGAGCATCGACCAGAAGGAACTACTAGCGAAGGTCCCCACTCAGCTTTTGATTGGCGGGCAGTGGCGCGAGGCGTCTTCCGGCGAGACTTTTGACGTAGAAAATCCGGCGACGGGCGCGATCATCGCCACGCTGTCGTCGGCGAATTCTGACGATGCGGTGGCTGCCCTTGATGCTGCCTGTGCGGTCCAAGATGAGTGGGCGCGCACCACCCCGCGCGAGCGCGCCGATATTCTCCGCCGCGCCTTTGAATTGGTACACGAGCGCGCCGATGAGTTCGCCACCCTGATGACCCTTGAAATGGGAAAGCCCTTTGCCGAGTCGCAAGGTGAGGTCACCTATGGCGCGGAATATTTGCGGTGGTTTAGTGAGGAAGCCACGCGTGATTACGGCCGCTACTCCCCTGTCCCGGAAGGCACCTTGCGCATGGTTACCCGCCGCAAGCCCGTGGGTCCGTGCCTGTTGATCACTCCGTGGAACTTCCCCCTCGCCATGGCCACCCGAAAGGTTGCCCCAGCCGTTGCAGCGGGCTGCACCATGGTTCTGAAGCCGGCCAAGCTGACGCCGCTTACCACGCAGTACTTCGCGCAAACCATGCTCGATGCCGGCCTACCCAAGGGCGTGCTCAATGTTGTCTCCGGCAGCTCCGCCTCGGCCATTTCGGAGCCCTTGCTTGCCGACGCCCGCTTGCGCAAGCTCTCCTTTACCGGTTCTACCCCAGTGGGCAAAACCCTTCTCAAGGGTGCCGCGGATAATGTCTTGCGCACCTCTATGGAGCTAGGCGGTAATGCACCGTTCATTGTTTTCGAGGATGCGGACATCGACCAAGCGGTTGCGGGAGCCATGGGCGCCAAGATGCGCAATATTGGCGAGGCCTGCACCGCGGCCAACCGCTTCGTGGTGCACGAGTCCGTGGCGGAGGAGTTTACGCAGAAGCTGGCAGCAGAGTTTGAGAAGCTCGTCGTTGGCGATGGCATGAATGAAGGCGTGACGTGTGGTCCGCTGATTGAGGCTAAGGCATTCGATAATGTCGCAGCCCTGGTTGAGGATGCGGTGGACAAGGGTGCGACCGTTGTCACCGGTGGCACTCGCGGCGAGGGCGCGGGTCACTTCTATGCGCCCACAATCCTGAGCAATGTTTCACGTGAAACTCGCGTGGCCCAAGAAGAAATTTTTGGACCGGTCGCGCCCATCCTTACCTTTAAGGATGAATCGGAAGCGCTAGAGATTGCGAACGATACGGAGTACGGACTTGCCTCCTATGTATATACGGAAAATTCCGATCGCCTCTGGCGCGTAGCCGACGGCCTCGAGTTTGGCTTGATGGGATTCAATGCCGGTGTCATCTCCAATGCCGCTGCCCCATTCGGCGGCGTCAAGCAATCTGGTTTAGGACGCGAAGGCGGTGCCGAAGGTATTGAGGAATATACCGCGGTGCAGTACTTGGGTATCCGTGACCCTTATATCGGTGTCTAGAGGTTCGAGCACTTAACAGGCGGGAGAAGCCAGCCGGGTCCCCTTTCCGCGACCCGGCTCAAGTTACGGCGATTGGCGGTAGCTACCTGTACGAGGGCGGCGTCGATAAGGGCCTGGAAAGCCTTTCAATTAACCTTTGTAGCCTGCGGGGCGTATAGTGCCTCTCCGTATAATTTAATTTCTATTTCCTTCGTCTGCGATGCGTGGTCTTATGGCCAGCGCGTGGAGAGGGAATTTTCTTTTTGTTATTTGGAGTGAGTATATGACGCCTACAGAATCTGCAGCGGCTAAGCCGCGGCTGATTACGCCTACGTTTGTTCTCGCGTGGGTGGCTAATTTTTGTCAGTTCTTGGTCTTTTACCTGTTCGTAACCACCATGGCCCTCTACGCGGTGGAGAGCTTCGGGGCATCGGATACCGTGGGCGGTTTCGCCTCTAGTGCCTTTGTTCTGGGCGCGACGTGCATGCGCGTGTTCTCCGGCTGGATCGTGGACCGCGTGGGCCACAAGAAGGCGGCTTTGACTTCCCTGGCCTTCGTCACAGTTGTAGCTGTGGCGTACTTTTTTGCGCATAATGTTGCGGTCTTGATTATCGTGCGAATGGTGCACGGCGCGGGCTATGCCCTGACTTCTACCGCGCTCATGGCGGTGGCGCAGTCCGTTATCCCACACGAGCGCCGTGCGGAAGGCACCGGATACTTCGCCCTAGGCACTACCCTGGCAACCGCGTTTGGTCCAGCTATCGGCCTGTTCTTGGCCAACAACATCGGTTACAACACGCTATTCGCCGTCGCCCTTGGTGCAAATATTGTTTCCCTGATCCTGGCCTTGGTGCTGCGCTATCCGGCCGAGGTTTCCTCCGAGAAGCCGGCCTTTAAGTTGCGCAATGCCGTGCACCCCAACGTGGTTCCCATCGGTCTCTTCATGCTCCTAATCGGCATCGCCTACTCCGGCGTGGTGACCTATCTCAACGCCTACGCTCGCAAGGAAGACCTAGCCACCGGCGCAGGGCTCTTCTTTATCGGCTATGCGGTCACGATGCTCATCATGCGCTTCGTTTTGGGTCGCATCCAGGACCATAAGGGTGATAACGCCGTGATGTACCTCGGCTTGGTCGCCTTCGTCGTGGCCCTGCTGCTCATGGGCTTCCCCACCAATGACGTCATGCTGGTGGTCGCGGGCGCCTGCACCGGCTTGGGCTTCGGTACCCTCAGCCCCGCCTGCCAAGCTATCTCTGTGCGCTCGGTGCCTGCCGCGCAGATGGGCGCCGGCATCTCCACCATGTTCCTGCTCATGGACCTCGGCATTGGCCTGGCCCCGTTCGGCCTGGGCCCCATTGTTGGGGCAACAGGCTTTGACACGATGTATCTCATTCTCGCGGGTCTCGTGGTCATCGCCGCTATCTACTACTTCTTCGTGCACGGCCGCTTCCCTAAGGCGAAGGGGCACCATCTGAGCTTTGAAGAGGGAAAGTAACACCCTCCTTCGCACTCAGCATGTAAAGCACGCCAG
Source organism: Corynebacterium sp. ACRPF (assembly GCF_022347395.1). NCBI lineage: Bacteria > Bacillati > Actinomycetota > Actinomycetes > Mycobacteriales > Corynebacteriaceae > Corynebacterium > Corynebacterium sp. ACRPF. The sequence goes on along the minus strand of NZ_JAKRNB010000011.1, from coordinate 42,208 downwards.
CGCTTAGCGCTGGCGTGCTTTTGTTTTGCGCGCACTCCGGGCAAGAAGAGTGTGCTGGCCTCGCCGGTAAGCTAAAGATCCAGACACAGTCTGCGGTTCCGGAAGTAGAGTATGCGTCGAGACCCGCTGAGCATGGATGTGCTGATTAACGGTCCCGTTGCCTACTGCATGTTTGGGCGCATCGAGTACCGGCGGAACAACGGGACATTGCTGAGCTCGACATGGCGGACTATGAGTGCTTGTGTAACTAGGTTCGAAGCGAGTTCTGTTGGTGAGCGGGAAGGCAGCCAGCATCGATAACGCGCCGGGCAAGGGCGCGGTCGCCCATCTTGGCGGCAAAGGCCATGCGCATCGTGATGCCGTGGCTGGGCGGAGTATCCAGCTCAATGGCATCGCCGGGGCGAATGCGGCCGGGGGAAATGATGCGCAGGTAGGTGCCGCAGTCGCCGCGCGCGGTCCAGCGCTTGAGCCAGCCGCGCTCCCCTAGCCAGCCGGCAAAGGTGGCACACGGTTGGCGGGGCACGGATACTTCAAGCACGGCGGTGCCGATGCGCACGCGCTGATTGATGAGCAGAGCAGAAAGATCGATGCCCTGCGTCGTGAGGTTTTCGCCAAAGCCGCCGGAGGCCAGAGGGCGGGAAAGCTTGGATTGCCAGTAATCCAGTTCCTCACGAGAGTAGGCGTAGACGGCCTTATCGTTGCCGCCGTGATGTTTGGTGTCACCAATTATATCGCCGCGCACGCCAGAACCATCGCCATAATGGGGTCCGGGTGCTGCCAGATCGATGAAATCCTGCGGCTTTTTGTCGATGTCTGAGAACTCATGCCGCCCGCTCGGGTCCGGCCGGCGGACGGCGACATTGGTGGAGACGACCTGCATGCCTGTCACCCTAGCTGAGTGTGAGCGCCTCCGCGGTGAGAATATCGCGGTAGAAAAGCTGTGGGGCGAGGGAGACGGCCTCGGCGAGCTGCGGGAGGGCGTCGTCAAGCGTGGCGGCGAAAGCAGGGTCCGCCAGCTTGCCATTGGCCACACCGCGCGCCGTGATGGCAAAGACATAGGAAATAAACGGCATCCAGGCGGAATCGCCGAGCTCCGAATTGCCATCGCCAAAGGCGTCCAGCGCGAGCAGGGTATGCAGCACGGACTTATCGACGCCCAGCTGCTGCAGCGTCACCCGCAGCTGCATTGCGGTGCTACGCAGGTTAGAAATGGTGCCCAGGCGGGTGAGCGCAAGGTCATTGGCAAAGCACTCGCGCAGTGCGGCGATGCGGTGGGCATCATCGCAGAGCTGGTCACTGTCCGTTGCCGGCGTAGGCGCCTCGCCCGTGGCGCTCATCAGCAGCATGGGACGGGTGACATCGTCGACGCCGGTGGATGGCACGCGCGCGAGGGAGGCGGAGCCGTGGGCTTCGACGTAGTCATGGGCGGCGTCGGCAAGCGCGGCCAAGAGCGAGGAAGGCTCGCCGGCCGGCTCCTCGCGGCGGAAGGTGCGGGAGACCAAGCCGGTGCGAACAAAGGCGCGCATGCGCTGCCCCGGCTCAAAGTCCGCGGCCATAAGGGCATCCATGCTGGCGCGCGGATCGGCCTCAATCTCTTTGATGATTCCCTCGAAGGTTTCCTTGGCCTTGGGTGCGAGGCGGCGCATGGCCGCGTAGGTAGGCCACAGGCCCTCGGTGTTTTCGGTTTCACCGTCGTGGAAGATGATGAGTGCGCTCGCCGGCGGGTACTGCGGCGCGGCCAAGTCGCTGGCCGGCTCATCCTCGCGGAAGTCCACGATGAGGTGGCCGGCGTCCAGCAGCTCCTCGGGCAGCTCAAAGCCTTCCTCAGTGGGCTCCAGCGGTTGCGGCTCGCCCGCAGGATTGCCCAGCGGCCACGCCCAAGCTAATAGCTCTACCTCTTCCTCATGCGCCTGCTCGGGGATGAGGATGCCGTCCTCAATGGTTGCGCGGGCGACCAACGGTGCCTTGCGCACGGTGGCGATGGCGGCATAAATGAGGTCGCTGGCCGCGGTAGTCTCATATTCCATGACGCGACGCTCAAAGCTGCGCTTTTGGTGCGCTGCGCGCTCCTTTTCCGGCAGTCCTTCGAGGTATTCCTCATAGGACAACGTGGACCACAGGAGGTAGAGCTCCAGCGAGGTCTTCTTCGTCAGCGCCGACTTCAGCGCGCGGTTTGGTACGGACAGGCTGGTGGCCGCTTCCGTCGAGCCATTGGCGGTGACCAGGTCCCTAATCTTCTGGTTCTTGTCAATGACCACGAACTTTGCCAGCGGCAGTGGCTCCGGTGAGTGGATGGTAAAAAGTGCATCCGCATCGAGCTGGTCCGCCAGGATGACCTGCTTATCCAGGTAATCCACGGGCTCGGCCGCGGTGCGCTTCACGCGAGTACGAATCGTCGCCGGCTCCACCTGGAAGGTCAGCTCATAGCCGGCCTCACTGCCGACGGTCTCCTCGCGCACGCTCTCGTCCTCGCCAAAGACGCGCTGGCCCTTTTCCATCTGGATAGCCTTGCCCGGCGCAGAAGCCAGGGCATAGCTAAACGGCGAAAGATTGCCCAGGGCATCGATAAAGCGGAAATTGGTGCCGCGCGGGCCCTCGTTCTTGGCACGCATGTGCAGCGACTCCGCAAAATTGAGGTACTGGATATCCACCAGCTCCTCGTCCTTGTACAGGGTGAAGCGGTAGCGGCCTACCCAGGGATCCTCGAAGGCGTCTGCGGGGAGCACCTCGTGAATACCCTCCGGTAGTTCATCCTCCAGCACGGCCTCCTCTTCCCCACCGATGGGGACATAGGTCAGCTCCATGCTGAGTTCCGTATTGGCGATGACCCGCGGGGACTGGGTATAGACCAGTTCGCCATCGAGGCCATGGGCATTGGGTAGCGTCTTCACGGCCATGTCCCAGGCAAAATCAGGGCTGCCGGAGACCTTGATGGTCGTGGATTCTTGGCGCGGAACCTCCACGGTGAAAGACTGGCTGACCTCTATCGGGGCGATGGTCCAGCCCTCCCATGCGCCGTGGGGACGGGCCTCGCCGACCTTGGCCTTGGCGAGCTCCGTGCCGGCGGGGGCGATGAAGGTATAAGAACCCTTGGCCACCGCGGTGGTGGTATCGATTGGTCGATGGGTGGAATCGAGCAGCAATCCGCCATTGGCCACGCCGGCGAATTCCACGGTGTGCTCCTCAAAGGAGACGCTGAGGTGGCTAAAGGCACGCGGCATGCTGATCCACAAGCCGGGCTCTTCGCCCTCCACGTAGTAGAACTTGCGGGTGTCCTCGCTGCCGTCGAGCAGCTGTGCGGTCACGGTCCACTGGGGATCTTCTGGCTCATAACCTGCGGTTACGGCCGGTAGGTACAGATCCAATGTGTCGGTAGCTGGGGAGAGGCGCAGGTGCGGGATTCCCTGGAATACCGCTGCGTCTGCAAAAGATGATAGCTGGCTGCGAAACTTCTCCTGGCTCATTTACCCCAGCCTAGATCATTTTCATGCAGATCTGCATTTTGGCTGCGAGCGGCGGAAATGACGCGAAAACCGGGGGCGATTACGGCGGGGATTTTGGGTGTGCGTGCCCTGCGGAACGCGGAAAGCGTAGTGAACTACCCCGCGCCGGGATGCGGCTATTACACTGTGTGATTATGACTACCCAGAGCGATTCCACTTCGTACCGCTATACCCCGGAGCTGGCGAACCAGATCGAGAAGACTTGGCAGCAGTACTGGAAAGACAATGGCACCTTTAATGCCCCGAACCCGGTAGGCGAGCTCGCCACCGATGCGGGCGAGTTGCCTAAGGAAAAGCTCAATGTGCAGGATATGTTCCCCTACCCTTCTGGTGCAGGCCTGCACGTGGGACACCCACTGGGATATATTGCCACCGATACTTATGCCCGCTATAACCGCATGCTGGGCAAGAACGTGCTGCACACCTTGGGCTACGACGCCTTCGGCCTGCCGGCCGAGCAGTACGCCATTCAGACCGGTACCCACCCGCGCACCACCACCGAGGCAAATATCGAAAACATGCGCCGCCAGCTGGGCATGTTGGGCCTGGGCCACGATCCGCGCCGCTCCGTGGAATCAACCGATCCGGAATTCTTCAAGTGGACGCAGTGGATCTTCCTGCAGATTTATAACTCTTGGTTCGATGAGGAGCAGCAGAAGGCGCGCCCCATTGCAGAGCTCATCAAGGAACTAGAGGCCAATAAGCGCACCACTAAGGATGGCCGCTACTACGAGGACCTCACCGAAGAGGAAAAGGCCGCGGCCATCGATGAATTCCGTTTGGTTTACCTGTCTAATTCCACGGTGAACTGGTGCCCGGGCTTGGGTACCGTGCTGGCAAACGAGGAGGTCACCGCTGAGGGTAAGTCCGAGCGCGGCAATTTCCCGGTCTTCCGCAAGAACCTCTCGCAGTGGATGATGCGCATTACCGCCTACTCCGATCGCTTGCTGGATGATCTGGAGCTATTGGATTGGCCGGACAAGGTCAAGTCCATGCAGCGCAATTGGATCGGCCGTTCCCGCGGCGCAGAGGTTTCCTTCCCCGCCGAGGGCTACGAGATTGAGGTCTTTACCACCCGCCCGGATACCCTCTTCGGCGCCGAGTACGTGGTGCTGGCCCCAGAGCACGAGCTTGTCGACGCCCTCCTCTCCCCCATCCCTTATGACGATGACGTGGATGAGCGTTGGACCTATGGCCACGATGATCCGAAGGAGGCCGTGGAGTCCTACCGTACCGATATTGCCGCCAAGTCCGACCTGGAGCGCCAGGAGAACAAGGAAAAGACCGGCGTCTTCCTTGGTACTTATGCCACCAACCCGGTCTCTGGCAAGAAGGTCCCGATCTTCATCGCCGACTATGTGTTGACCGGCTACGGCACCGGCGCCATCATGGCAGTTCCCGCGCACGACACCCGTGACTACGAGTTCGCCCAGGCCTTCGGCCTACCCATCACGGAGGTTGTCTCTGGCGGAAACGTGGAGGAAGAAGCCTGGACCGAGGACGGCGCGCTGGTTAATTCCTCCAATGACAAGGGCCTGGATCTCAACGGCCTGAACAAGGCCGAGGCCATTGCCGCGGCCATCGAATGGCTGGAAAAGGACGGCTCCGGCCGCGAAAAGGTGCAGTACAAGCTGCGCGATTGGCTCTTCGCCCGCCAGCGTTACTGGGGCGAGCCCTTCCCCATCGTCTACGACAAGGACGGCTTTGCCCACGCCCTGCCGGAATCCATGCTGCCGGTAGAACTGCCAGAGGTAGAAGATTATAAACCCGTTTCCTTTGATCCAGAGGACAAGGATTCCGAGCCACAACCACCGCTGGCAAAGGTGCGCGACTGGGTCGAGGTCGAGTTGGATCTGGGCGGCGGCCCAGAGACCTATTTCCGCGATACCAACGTTATGCCGCAGTGGGCGGGTTCTTCCTGGTACCAGCTGCGCTATATCGATCCCCGCAATGATGATGCATTCTGCGATATCGAAAACGAGCGCTACTGGACCGGCCCGCGTCCGGAGCAGCATGGCCCGCAGGACCCGGGAGGCGTGGACCTCTACGTCGGCGGCGTCGAGCACGCCGTGCTGCACCTGCTCTACTCCCGCTTCTGGCATAAGGTGCTCTTTGACCTGGGCTTTGTTAGCTCCCAAGAGCCCTACCGCCGCCTGTATAACCAGGGCTATATCCAGGCCTATGCCTATACGGATTCCCGCGGCGTGTACGTTCCGGCCGCTGAAGTAGAGGAAAAGGACGGCAAGTTCTACTACAACGGAGAAGAGGTCAATCAGGAGTACGGCAAGATGGGCAAGTCCCTCAAGAACGCCGTTGCTCCGGACGATATTTGCCGCGGCTTCGGTGCCGATACCCTGCGCGTTTATGAGATGTCCATGGGTCCGCTGGATACGTCTCGCCCGTGGGCTACCAAGGATGTCGTAGGCTCCCAGCGCTTCTTACAGCGCCTGTGGCGCCTAGCCGTCAACGAGGACACCGGCGAGCTGGCGACTACCGACGCCGCCTTGAGCGAGGATGACCTCAAGCAGCTCCACCGCACCATCGCGGGCGTGCGCGATGATTACGAGAACCTGCGGCTTAATACCGTGGTGGCGAAGCTCATCGAGTACGTCAACTACCTGACCAAGACCTACCGCACCGAGGCCCCACGCGCCGCCGTAGAGCCGATAGCACAGTTGGTCTCCCCCATTGCCCCGCATATTGCGGAGGAATTGTGGCAGCGCTTCGGCCATGACGAGACCATCACCTACCAGCCCTTCCCCACTTTTGAGGAAAAGTACCTGGTAGACGATGAGATCGAGGTGCCGGTTCAAATCAATGGCAAGGTCAAGGCTCGCATCAACGTTGCCGCTGATGCGGACCAGGACGCGGTCTTTGAGGTTGCCCTCGCCGACGCAAAGATTACTGATTTGACCAGCGGAAAGAACGTAGTGAAGAAGATTTACGTTCCGGGCCGCATGGTCAACCTCGTGGTCAAGTAGTTACTCGTCCCAATATTCCGTGGCGCATAGCGCAATGCCGTGCGCCCGGATCCCCTGGCCTACCTCCAGCTTCTCGTTCACAATGAGCGGGAGGCCGTCGAGGTCGCATACCCAAAACTCCCCCATGCCCAGCTCATTGCTGTGCTTGGCGACGCCCCCGATAGTCCCCGCCACCTCTACCTGCGGGTTAAGCATGCTGGGCTTGAAGTTCCGGTAGAAGCGCTCGGTAGCGGGCGAAGTCAAGGAAAACTCTTCCGGCTCCCCTACCTCGTATTTCAATGCCACAACCGCCGGCCGCACCTGTCCCTGGAGCTTCTCTCCGCCGACCGGGTTGCCTGCTGGCAGGGCAAAAGGCGCATCCGCCAGCGCCGCGAACCGTAAATCCCCCGTTTCCACAATGCCGATATAGGGCGTTGCGCGATATATCGTGCCCGGTGCCTCTTCCCCACCCCGGTACGAAGGCACCGCGGCCCACTCCCCTTCGTATTCCATAGCTGTGACCGCCATGCCGGACGGGTCGGCGTGGAATAGCACTCGATCAAATCCGGGCGCCTCCCACATGTCGTGGTCGGTAGGTAGCTCCGCAACGAGCTCTTCCATATCCGCGAAGTCGAAACCGCACGTGCTAAATAGCTTATCCATGTTTGCCATTCTAAACGCTGCTGTCTTCTCTGCTGGAGCGGTGATTGCGTTCGCAGCCGCATCTTTTCCGCGAGTAGTTGCTTCACTATTTAATTTTCCGTTCAAGAACATATCTACTCAAACAATGGTGAGTTTCAGTAGATAGGTATTCAAAAGAAAAATTAAAGTGCTTTTGGTGGGAAAGGTACTGGTTTGTGAAATTGTGGTTCTCATAGACCCACATCTCTGTGCAGTAGTGGGAGTTGGTATATCAACTCCCAACAATCCAATGAGTTGCTAGATCAACTTTGCAGTATAGACTGTTGATAGGAGGAGACCGCCAAAGGAGGAATGCGATGCGTGTTGAGCAGAGTGCGGCGTGGGGTGACTTTGTTGCCATGCAGGAAGCGCTCCACGCGCGGCTTTCTGGGGAGTTGCAGAGTGGCTCTAGTTTGAGCGAGGCAGACTACGCGGTCTTGGCCGTGCTGTATCGTCGCCGCCAGATTCCAACACGCCCGCATGAACTGGCGGCAGAGCTTCGGTGGGAGAAGTCGCGGCTGCATCGGCAGTTAGTGCGCATGGAGTCCCGAAAATTGGTTTCCAGGCGCGAGGCGCCGGAGCTAGGAACCCGCGCGGTTGAAGTCACTGTGACGGAAAAGGGAAGTAGTGCTTTCAACGCGGCGATCGCGCGACATACCGCCGCAGTCGAGGAAATCGTGGTGGGCACCCTTAGTGATGAAGACCTACAAACCTTGGGCAGGATTTCCCGCACGTTGCTACGCGGGGTAGTTAAAGAGGGCACGTCGGAAAGCTAGAGCTTCGCGTAGTAACCGGGCATACAAAAAGGCACCCGCCGAGATGGCGGGTGCCGTACAAGACTATGTAGGGGTGGCCTAGGAAATCTTGAGGACGGTGCGTCCGTGGTGGGTTCCCTCGAGGAGGGACTTGGATTCCTCGACAACGTCCGACAGTGGAATCGTATTGGTCAGGGACTTGAGGATGGACAAGTCCAGCTTGCGCGCGAGCAGCTGCCATGCGTTCTGGCGGTAGTGCAGCGGGGCGTCGACAGAGTTAACGCCGGCCAGGTGTACGTTGCGCAGAATGAACGGCAAGACGGTGGTGGGAAGGTCTGGGCCGGCGGCCATACCGGTGGAAGCGACGGTGCCGCCCCACACGGTACGGGCCAAAACATTGGCCAGGACGTGGGAGCCGGAGGTGTCGACGGCACCGGCATAGCTAGCCTTTTGTAGTGGCTTTCCGGCCTCGGCGAACTCGGCGCGGTCCACAATGGTGTGGGCGCCTAGCTCGTGGAGGTACTGGGAGTAGTCATCCGGGCGGCCGGTCATCGCGTGAACCTCGTAGCCGGCATTGGAAAGGAGGTTCACGGCGATGGAGCCCACGCCACCGGTGGCGCCGGTGACCAGGACCGGACCGTCGGGCAGCCCGCGCAGAGAATTAACGCACAGTGCGGCAGTGTAGCCTGCGGTGCCAACGGCGGCCGCCTGCTCTGCGGTGAAGTCCGCGGGCAGGGCGACGGTTGCTTGGGAGTTGACGCGCTGCTTCGGGGTGTAGCCGCCGTGGCGGAATTCACCGAGGCCATCACCGAAGGAAGCTACCAAGGTGCCAACTGGGAGACGCTCGACGCTAGATTCAGAAACCGTGCCGACCACGTCGATGCCCGGAACCAGCGGGCTGGTGCGCATGACGCCGCGGTCACCTGCGATAGCCATGGCGTCCTTGTAGTTCAGGGAAGAATAAGAAACATCAACGGTAAGGTCGCCCTCGCCGAGGAACTCTCCCTCTTCGAAGGAGGTCGTAACGGACTTATCTTCGTTGCGAGTTACTAGTAGCGTGCTCATGCTCACCATCGTACGTTAAATGTGATGCAGGGATTTAACAGCGAATCTCACGGCGATTTTTCAGGCTCACTTGTTAACTTGAACAACATGACGATGACCACAACATCCACCCGCATCTCGCGCCAGGTTGGGGCGCCGGGCGTGCCCGCCCGGCCCACCCTGTGGCGCAGTGCCGGTATCGCCTGTGTGGTCGTTCTGATGGCAATCGCCGTAGCTACGGTGGGTAAGCCATTTATTGATATCCCCGGCGTGATCGATGCCAGTGCGCATGCTCGCCGCAGCCTCGATCTGCAGATGTTCAACGGCTTTAATAACCCTCATCCGTGGTGGGGTCCGTGGACCAATACCTTTGGCAATATCGCGCTGTTTATGCCGCTTGGGGCGTGCCTGGTGGTGCTGGGACAGAATTCGCGGCGCGTTCGCTTCGGCCGCGGTGGAACCATCCTTCTGGCGATGGCGCTCAGCCTGGGTATCGAAATTACCCAATACGTATTCTCGTTGGGATTTAGCGACGTCGATGACCTCGTTTTCAACACCCTCGGTGCGTCTGTGGGCGCGTTCTTGGTAAGCCGCAGCAGCGCGAAGGTGCAGCTGCGGACTGTACGCGTTATTGGGTGGCTTGCGGCATTGAGCTTGGGAGCATTACTGCTTGCCGTTATGGCCGGGGTAGTTCTCTAGAAACTAGGCCTCGAGCGGTGGGCCTTAGGCTGGTTGGCGTGGCAACTACGCGCAACGTGGTTCGCGTTCCCTATGTGCGGGAGAAAACCATCGACGAGCTAGCAGAAATCTATGCAGCGGCATGCGAGGCGCTTTTGGAGGCGCGGCCTTAGGCGGATAATTCCGCTCGGTGCCCCCATTCGAACATGGTGGTGGCTGCATCGGTGCCGCTCAAGCCCTCGAACATAGCGAGGGGAGAGGTGGGAACCATTCCGGTGACCTGCGATACGCCGTAGTCTTCCAGCAGTACCGGGGCTAAGGGAGTTGACGGGCCCAGGACGACATTGAAGGACTCGCGGGAGAGCTCGAGCAGGCGGGGAGCGGTCTTATTAACAAAGGCAGAGCCGGTAATGAAGACATAATCGCACTCGGGCAGGATGTATTCGGCGGCGGAATCGGGATAGTCGCCATCATTGAGCGAGCGCTCCAACATATAAAAATCCGCAGCCTGGTTGAGTGCCTTCGGGGCAAATGGGAAGTGGCCGATGACCGCGACCTTCTTCCCCGCGACGGCGTTGCGGAAGGGATCAAAGAAGTGGGGCCAGGGGGCGTCGGCAAGCGCAAAGCCATTCTCGTCGGCCACGGAAGGCGTGGCGTAGTAGGAATTTAGCGCGGCCATGCCGAAGGACGCCTCCGAGAAATTCCAGCTCTTGGCCAGCTGTGCAATGGCGCGTAGAGGAACCCCAGAGTACTCGGCGCGCATCTGGGCCGGGCGGGAGGTTGCTGACATGGTCATGGCCATGTCGCAGCTAGGACTTTCGGTGTATACGCGGGTCCACCGCGGTCCTTGGGCGGCGCGGGAGACCACTATGTCACGGGGAATGGCATCGATGAGGTCATCGTAGAGATCCCAGGCAGACATGTATAAACCAGCTTTCCCACATTGTGTCGCACTCTTTGTGTGAAGGCAGTGTAGTCGAATTAGCTGGGACTAACCTATAGCTTTAGTCACATATATTCGCTACATCGTTCGCGGTCTGCCTGGCAAAGGGGCTTACCCCGGTAATAGTTGCGGAACCGGGTCCGGTCCACGTGCCGTAACCCACGAGGAAGAGGCCGTCGACGGTGGGGGAGGTGCCATCAAGAAGCCCGCGGATGGGCCGGAGGGCAGGCCGGAAACCGGTGCACCAGATGAGGTGGTCTGCGGTGACTTCATCAAGCGAAGAAAACATGGGGGTGGCCTGCAAAAGTCCGGAATCCCGTGCGCGTAGGACCGGCGGGACCATTACGATATCGCCCAGATTGGTATCCGCGCCGGGGTCTGGTTTGCCGCGGAGCATGGCGTTGAGGCGGGCGCGATTGCGCTGAAAGAGCACGCGGCCGTCAACATCATCGGGCATCCACCGCGGGGAGTTGCGGGTATACCAGGTGGTCTCCACGCCGGAGAGCAGGAGCTCGGCCGCGATCTGGGCACCGGAATTGGCCGCGCCTACGACCGCCACGCTGGACCCGACAAAGTCCTCCGGGCCCGGGTAGAAAGCCGAATGCCATTGCTGTCCGCCAAAGTCGCCGGGGTAGTAGGGGATAAAGGGCGCAGACCACGTGCCCGTGGCAGCTACGACCGTGCGCGCGGTCAGATGCTCTTTGCCGGCGAAGACGTGAAAGCACGAGCCATCATGGTCGACCTTATCCACTTTGACTGGTCGGCGAATGGGCAGCTCATAGCGCTGTTCATAGCGTGCAAAATAATCAATAACGTGGCTAGCTGGCGGAAAGCCATCGTGGTGGGGCATGGGCCACCCAGGCAGGTTGGAGGAGGCGGAATTGCTAAAAAGCGTGAGTGAGGGCCAGGTATGGCGCCAGGCCGCGCCGGGGCCGGGCTCTGCATCCAGAATGACAAAATCTAGGCCCTTTTTGCGCAGGTAATAACCCACCGCAAGGCCCGCCTGGCCGGCGCCGATGACTATGCAGTCCAGCATTAAATGAGCTTTCGCTCGCGCGCCACGGTGACCGCAGCGGTGCGGGTTTCCACGCCCAACTTTTGAAAAATGTGGATGAGGTGGGTTTTTACCGTGGCTTCAGAAATGAATAGCTGCTTGGCTAGTTCCTTATTGGAGGAACCGCTGGAAAGCGCCCGCAGGATTTCTAGCTCGCGGGTGGAGAGCGATTCTTGCGGCCGGCCCACACGTTGGGCGAGGAGATCTACCACCTCCGGCGCCAAGGTGCGGCGGTGCGCGGCGGTATTGAGGACGGCCTCGTGCAGCGCCTGCTCCGGGGAATCCTTGAGCAGATAGCCCATTGCGCCGGCCTCCACGGCGGCGAGAATATCGGCCTGCGTGTCATAGGTAGTCAGGATGAGCACCGGTGGGCCGCCGGCCTCCACCACACGCTTGGTGGCTGCGATGCCATCCATGCCGGGCATCTGGATATCGCAGACCACGGCGTCTACCTGCGGGGCGTCATCAGTAAAGAGCTTATCCACATCAGCACCGGTGGAACCTTCCATGACTACCTCGACATCGGAGAAGGTATTGAGGATAGCGCGCAGACCGGCGCGGACCACTGGGTGATCGTCGATTAGCATGACATTAACCATTGCTTCGCTCCTTCAGGGGGATACGGACGGCTAAGGCAGTGCCATCGCTAGATTCTAGGTTCATGGTGCCACCTACACGCTCCACACGGGTGCGCAGGCCCGCGAGCCCGAATCCGTGGTCCTTCTCGCCGGTACTAGGGGAGGCGGATACGCCGCATCCATTATCAACGACGTCCAAGGTCACCGCATCCTCGAAGAGGCCGAGCGTGACCACCGCGCGCGAGGCATGGGCGTGTTTGATGACGTTATTGAGTCCTTCCTGCGCAGCGCGTACGATGACCTCTTTGATTCGGCCGGGTACCTTGCCGCTTCCAGATACCACCAGTTCGAAGGTGGTTTCTTCCCCCAAAGCCTTCACGCGGCTGCGCATCTGGGACAGCAGGGAAGTGAGCTGGGTTTCCAGTCGCTCATCGGGGCCAGCGAGTTCGCGGACAAAGCGGCGGGCCTCGGCCAGATTCTCGCTCGCGACATCCTCGATGACCGCCAGCTGCTCTTCTTTGGTGCGGGGATCATCGGTGCCGCGGGCCGCGCGGGAGAGTAACAAAATGGAGCTAAGGCCTTGCGCGACGGTGTCATGGATCTCGCGGGAGAGGCGCTCGCGCTCCTCCAGCCGGCCGGCTTGGTGCTCGCTGGCGGCCAGCTCGGCTTGGGTTTCGCGCAGCTGCTTGGCGATGTCCCTGTGGTGCGCCGCTTCTGCTTGCAGCCGCCGCTGGATGAAAAAGACCGTTGCCGCAAAGGCGGTGCCGATAAGCGGTCCCACGGCCGCAGCGATGGACCAACCTTCTGGGTGCAGCCAGGCGGGGATGAACGCAGCCGCTGCCCACAGCACGGCGATGGAGATCAGCCCGGGCACGGTGGGCAAAGCGCGCAAAAAGACAAAAATAAGCGGGAATTCCAACCACATGAAATCCTGCGCATGGACCATCAGGCCCAGCCACAGCAGGCATAGCCCGCCTAGCCATAACCATGTGGGCAGCCAACGTTGTGCGGCGTACACCACGGCGAGGGCGATGGCTAAGCCGATAACCCGGGCGTCGAGCCGGCCATCCACATAGGCGCGCGCCACGCCGAAGACCAGCAGAAACGCGAACATGGCGTGCAGGCCATAGACCCATAATTTCTGTCCTCTAAACACAACCACCCAGGATATCCGCGCACCGGTGGACCGTGAATCAACCACTTGGTTGACTCGAGGTTCCGCGAGCTGGCCGATTACTTCTGACCTGCACAAAGCGAATATAGAACTATGTTCCTAGCAATCAGAGAAATCACCACAGCGCGCGGTCGCTTCGCGCTCATCGGCGGCACGGTTGCGCTCATTACCCTTCTGCTTGTGATGCTCTCCGGCCTCACGGAGGGCCTGTCCAAGCAAAATACTTCCGCGTTGGAGTCCCTGGAAGAGGAGTACCCATATATTTCTTTCTCCACCGAGGACCCTTCCTTTAGCGAATCCGAGATGCACGCCGGCGATGTCGCCAGCGATGGCATTCCACTCGGTGCGGCCCAGACCAAGCTGGAGGGGCACGGCGGTGTTGCCGTCCTCAGCCTGCCGGCCGGCACTCAGGTTCCGGGTAGCGATAAGACCATCCCGGAGCAGGGCGTGCTTCTGCCAGAGTCCATCGACGCGGCCGATACCGTCACCCTCGGCGGCTCCGACTTTTCGGTAGAGGGCACCGTCCCAGAGACCATGTACTCCCACTCCGAGGTGGTGTGGGCCTCCACCGAGTCCTGGCAGCAGATTAGCCATGCTCCAGAAGGCGTTATCGGCACCGCAGCGCTGTACAAGTATGCAGTGCCCGGCTCCGTGAAGGTGTCTACGTCCTTCTCCGGCCTAGCGGCCTATCAGTCTGAGCGCGGCTCGCTGCTTACCATGCAGGGCTTCTTGTACGGCATCTCCGCGCTGGTCACCGTCGCTTTCTTGACCGTATGGACCATTCAACGCACCCGCGACCTGTCCATCCTGCGCGCGCTCGGTGCCACCGTGCGCTACCTCTTGCGCGATGCCCTGGCACAAGCCGCCATCATCTTGGCGGCCGGCACCATTGCGGGTGCTGTCGTTGGTTGGGTGCTCGGCACGCTTGCTTCCGGCACCGTGCCCTTCGATGTTTCCCTGCGCACCATCGCCGTTCCCGCGGTTGGCATCTGGGCCCTCGGCATGGCCGGCGCCCTTATTGCTACCCGCCGCGTAGCTAAAGCCAACCCACTCGATGCTCTTGGAGGAAATGCTTAACATGTCCACCATTCTTGATATCCGCAACGCCACCGTGACCTACCAGGACGGTGAGACTACTACCACCGCGCTTGCCGACGCCTCCCTCATCGCCGAATCCAACACCCTTACCGCCATCGTGGGTGAGTCCGGGTCCGGCAAGTCCACGTTGCTGTCCGTAGCCGCAGGCCTCATCACCCCAGACTCCGGGTCCGTGCACGTGGACGGTACCCGCTCCATCATTTTCCAGCAGGCCAACCTGCTGTCCTCTCTCAATGTGCGCGACCAATTGGTGATCATGGACCATATCGCTGGCCGCAAGCTGCGCCCACAGCGCGCCGATGAGCTATTGGAGTTTGTCGGCCTGGCAGGAATGGGCAATCGCCGCATGGGTCAGTTGTCCGGTGGCCAGCGCCAGCGCGTCAATATCGCCCGAGCGCTCATGGAGCAGCCGGACCTGCTCTTGGCCGATGAGCCCACCTCCGCGCTCGATTCCCACCTCTCGCAGGAAATCATCCGCCTCTTGCGCGATGTCACCCAGGAGATGAACACCGCCACCGTGCTGGTGACCCACGACCGCTCCCTGCTGAACTTCGCTGACCGCGTGGTGGAGGTCAAGGATGGCCACGTCTCCGAGCAGGAGAAGGTTTCTGCGCTCAGCTAGCCTTAGCTAGCGCTGCATGAGGAGTAGCCGTGCGATTGCCTGCGGCACGGCCGCGGCAATCTGAGAGGCGGAGCAAAGGCCAAAGCCGTCCGGGGTGTGGGCGGCAATGGCCGCCGCGTGTTGGTGGATGGCCGCGGCGTGCAGGATTTCCATAATTATCGCCTCCGCATCCGCCTCGGCGGCATCCAGTTGCGCGAGCGTGGCTCCGAGGATGCCAGAGAGTACGTCACCAGAACCGGCGGTGGCCGCGTAGGAGTGCCCTGCGTTCATGCCATAAATTTTCTGGCCTGGGGCCGTGACCGTGGTGATCCGGCCCTTGTGCAGGATGAAGCAGTCGAGGGCATCGGAAAGCTCTCGCAGGCGCACCCCGAGCCCCTCCGAAAGATCAGGTTCGCGGCCGAGAGTTGCCGCGTAGAGCCGCGCAAACTCCCCGGCATGCGGGGTCAGGACAGCGCAGGGATGATCGCGCACGAGTTCGCGTAGATCGCCGTCGGTCGAGAGCACGGTCAGCGCATCGGCGTCGGTAATCGTGGGCAGCCCGCGTTCTAGCACGGCGCGCAATTCCGCGGCCGCCTCCGGTCCGGTGCCCCGCCCTGGGCCTACGACCCAGGCTTGGGCGTGGACCTTTTCTTGGGCACTGGCATGAGGCACTACCTCCGGCAGGCTCGTGACCACGGAGTCACTGCCCACGACGCGAACCATGGACGGCGTGGCGCGCACCGCGCCCGTGGCGGCGAGGATGCCCGCGCCGGGATAGGCGCTGCTGCCAGCACAGACCGCGGTCACCCCGCCGGTGTACTTGGTGCTTGTCGCCCCCGGAGTCGGATCCAGGATTGGTCCAGTGCAGCCCACCGGCTTCGGGGCGGTGACCAGGCCTTGTTCTCCCGAAAGCACCGGCTCAGTCGGCCACTGGTAGGGCAAGGTAATAGTGGGTTCATTGGCGATATAGCCCACCGGCTCCGCGGTAGCGGAAAGCTCTTCTGCAAAGGAGCGCGGGGCGCCGGGCAGGCGCAGATCGCAGAGGACCACCGCACCGCATTCCGGGGCAAAGATATGTCCGGCACGAGCCCAGCCAAAGCTAATGGTCACGTCTGCCTCTACGGCTTCGGCTGCGGCCACGCCGGTATCGGCGTTAATGCCCGAAGGAATGTCCACCGCTAATACCGGGACCCCGCGCTCCTTGGCCTCGGTATAGGCCCGCAGCGGGGCACCGGATAGGCCGCGGGTGGAGGCGAGGCCGGCGACGGCGTCGATAAGCAGATCGGCGTCTCCTAGACCGTGCGCAATGGTTCCGCCGGCCGCGGTAAATGCCTTCAGTGCGGGTTCGTGGGCGCTATCCGCTGCAAGGATGGCCTCCACTGAGTAGCCCTCTTCTGCCAGGAAAACGCCGGCATAGAGGCCATCGCCACCGTTGCCGCCTGGCCCGGCAAGGATAGTTACGTGCCGTCCAGAGTCGAGCATGCTTGTAGCCGTGGCTGCTACGCCTCGTGCAGCTAGGCGCATGAGCTCATCGTCAAAGGTCTGCTGGGCGAGAAGGGAATGCTCCGCCGCGCGGACGGCGGCAACGCTATAGGCATGTCGCATGACCGCCAGGATAGGCCTTTAAGGAGCCGGTTGGCAGGTAGGGCACCAAAATAGGTTGCGTCCCTCCATGACCTTTTCTGCCACTGGGGTGCCGCAGATATAGCAAGGTAGGCCGGCGCGGCGGTAGACGTAGACCTCGCCACCGTGGTCATCCTTGCGCGGTTCGCGGCCCATGGCCTCGGGGGAGTGCTCGGGCCGTACGGTATCGATGCGGCCGTGCTCCACCCCGTACTCCATCAGATCCACCAAGTCTTCCCAGGAGGCGTCAAAGGTTTCACGGGAAACGTCCCGTCCCGGCAGGAAAGGGGAGAGGCCGTGGCGAAAGAGGGTCTCGGCCCGGTAGATATTGCCCACGCCGGCATAAAGGTGCTGATCCATCATGAGGGAGCCGATGCTGCGGCGCGATTTATGCACTTTGTCCCAGAGCGCCTCCACGTCAGCGTCCGTGCGCAGCGGGTCTTGGCCTACCTTGGCTAGCTGTGCGCGGTACTCCTCTTCGGTGAGCAGGCGGCAAAACTGCGGTCCGCGCAGGTTAGCGGCCTCGGCGCCATTATCGATACGCACCCGGATCTGTCCGCCGGTTTCCTCGCGGGGCTCGAAGCGCAGCTTGCCAATCAGGCCTAAGTGAATATAGAGGATATGGCGCGGATCCTGGGCGCTAGAGTGCACGAAAAGGTGCTTGCCGTAGGTCTCTGCCAGCTCGATGCGCTCGCCATCGAGAAGCTCCGCCTCCGCCGCGAAGCGCCCCTGCGGGCTGGTCACGCGCAGCGGCATGCCGCGAAAATCGGCGTTGAATTTATTAGCTAGGCGGTGGATGACGTGACCTTCAGGCATGGAATCCAGTCTAATCGGGAAGAATTTTCGGCCAAACCGGGCGCTAACCAGCTCACTTATTTGCAGAGTCGCAATAGCGTAAACTCGAAATGCGGAATGATTTAACTCAGGGGAAGGCTTTCAAATCATGACGCAAAAAATCGGCTTTGACCGCGAGAAATATATTGAGCTGCAGTCGAAGCACATCCACGCCCGCCGCGAGGAAATTGGCGGCAAGCTCTACCTAGAGATGGGCGGCAAGCTTTTTGACGATATGCACGCCTCCCGCGTGCTGCCCGGCTTCACCCCGGACAATAAAATCGCGATGCTGGAGCGCATCAAAGAGGACGTAGAGATCCTCATCTGCATCAACGCGAAGGATATCTCCCGCCAGAAGGTACGCGCGGATCTGGGCATCCTATACGAAGATGACCTGCTGCGCCTGGTGGACGTATTCCGCAGCCGCGGATTCTTGGTGGAAAACATCGTCATGACCCAGCTGGAGGAAGGCAATTCCCAAGCGGAGGCCTTCATCGAAAAGGTCGAGCGCCTCGGCCTCAAGGTGGCGCGCCACCGCGTTATCCCTGGCTACCCCACCAATACGGACCTTATCGTGTCCGAAGAGGGCTTTGGCCGCAATGAGTTTGCGGAAACCTCCCGCGACCTCGTCGTGGTCACCGCGCCCGGCCCTGGCTCCGGCAAGCTGGCCACCGCACTCTCGCAGGTCTACCACGAGCATCAGCGCGGCAATAATGCCGGCTACGCCAAGTTTGAAACCTTCCCTATCTGGAATCTCCCCCTGGAACACCCCGTGAACTTGGCCTATGAGGCAGCCACGGTGGACCTCAACGATTCCAATATTATTGACCACTTCCACCTGTCCGCCCACGGCGAATCTACCGTGAATTACAACCGCGATGTGGAAGCATTCCCGCTGCTGCGCACACTTTTGGAAAAGCTCACCGGCACCACCCCATACCAGTCTCCGACGGACATGGGCGTGAACATGGCCGGCTTCTGCATTACTGATGACGCCGTGTGCCGCGCCGCCGCCCAACAAGAAATCATCCGCCGCTACTTCAAGGCACAGGTGGAAGAGGCGCGTGCGGGCCTGGGCACCGAGCAATCCGAGCGCGCCGCTGTCATCATGGCCAAGGCCGGCATCAAGGTAGAAGACCGCCCCGTGGTGGCACCTGCGCGCCAGCGCGCGGAAGAAACCGGGGAGCCCGCCTCCGCTATGCAGCTGCACGATGGCACCATGATCACCGGCCGCACCGCGCCCCTGCTGGGCTGCTCGGCGGCGATGCTGCTCAACGCGCTGAAGCACCTCGCGGGCATCGATGACGATATCCACCTGCTGTCGCCAGAGTCCATCGAGCCGATTCAAACGCTCAAGACCAAGCATTTGGGTTCCAAGAATCCCCGCCTGCATACCGACGAGGTGCTCATCGCCTTGTCCGTGTCAGCGGCGAAGGATGACAACGCCCGCAAGGCGCTGGAGCAGATCAAGGAGCTTGCTGGTTGCGACGTCCACACCACCACCATCCTGGGTTCTGTGGATGAGGGAATCTTCCGCAACCTCGGCGTGCTCGTGACCTCTGATCCCGTCTTTGCCCGCAAGAAGGCGTTGTACCAGAAGCGCTAGATTCCGCATGCTCAAGATTCGGCCCTTTCAGCTTGTGCTGGAGGGGCCGCAGTCATATAAGAGAGAGCTACAAGATTGGGGATCTGCGCAGCTGCAGGCCTAAGATTGGGGCGTGACTATTGGCAAAGTTCTCCTGTATTACTGCTTTACCCCCATCGAAGATCCCACCGCGATCATGCTGTGGCAGCGCACCCTGTGCGAGTCCCTGGGGCTCAAGGGGCGCATCCTCATTTCCGAGCACGGCATTAACGGCACCGTTGGCGGCGATATGGAAGCCTGCAAGCGCTACGTCCGCCAGACCAAGGAATACCCCGGCTTTAAGCGCATGCAGTTCAAGTGGTCCGATGGCGGCGCGGATGACTTCCCGCGCCTTTCGGTCAAGGTGCGCGATGAAATCGTGGCCTTTGGCGCGCCGGGCGAGCTGAAGGTCGATGAAAACGGCGTCGTTGGCGGCGGCGTGCACCTCAAGCCAGAAGAGGTAAATAAGCTGGTAGAAGAACGTGGCGAGGAGGTCGTCTTCTTTGACGGCCGCAACGCCATGGAGGCAGAGATTGGCAAGTTTAAAAATGCCGTCGTGCCCGATGTGAAAACCACGCATGACTTCATCGAGGAAATCGAGTCCGGCAAGTATGACTGGATGAAGGATAAGCCGGTGGTGTCCTACTGCACCGGTGGCATTCGCTGCGAAATCCTGTCCTCGTTGATGAAGAACCGTGGCTTCCAAGAGGTTTACCAGATCGATGGCGGAATCGTGCGCTACGGCGAAAAGTACGGCAATGATGGCCTGTGGGAAGGCTCCATGTATGTCTTTGACAAGCGCATGCACCATGAGTTTGGCCAAGGACTCCAAGATCCCGGCTTCATCCAGCTGGGTCATTGCGTGCACTGCGGCAAGGGTACGAATACCTTCCACAATTGCATCAATGAAGACACCTGCCGCCAGCAAGTACTCATCTGTGATGATTGCATTCAGCACGTAGAAACCCAGCACTGCGGCCGGCCGGATTGTGCCGAAGTGGCAGCGCAGCTAGCCATGCAGGAGAGCTAGTCGCCCGCCGTTTCCTTGCGGAAGCAGCCCCACCACCATTGTTGCCACGCTACGGTATGCGGGCTGCTCGGCGGATAGATGACGCCGGTGGGGGCGTGTAGCTCGCTAACCGGGCTCATGCCGTGGAGCGAGTTGAGGAACCACAGTGGGCACTCGGCGGCGAGCTCTGGGGTGATGGGGCGCGTTTCGGTGTGAATTCCAAGGTCCGAGGCGCGCCGGGCAACTTGGCGCAGCGTGATGCTGGGCAGCGCCTGACCGGTGGGAAGGATTAGCGTTTCCTCGTCCCAGGCGACGAGCGCGCCGATGGTGGTCTCCACCATGGCACCAGAGGAATCCACGATGGCGGTGTCATCGGTGCCGTCTGCCTGATACTCGTCGCGGTAGCGTGCCAGCGCTGGGAAATCGGGGCCCTTGACTAAAGGCTGCATGCGCGGGTCGGGGGCTTGCACATAGGTCAGCCGGGTGGTTCGGCGCGCAGGGGGTGCGGGGCGAATATCGAGGCGCAGGTGTCCGCCGGCTAGCGAGATGCGAGGGAAGAGATCGCCGGGGCCCACGAGCTGCAGCATCGCGGGGACGAAGCCGGCGGGAAGCGGTCCGGCCACCGACTCGAAGCGCTGGAGGTGAAGGGGGAGGGCGTTGGAGTGGGCGTCGCCAAGCATCCGCCAAGAATCCGCCACGTCAAAGGGCCCGGGGTGAGGCTGGCTTGGAATGAAGCTGCCCTCGTGCCAGAGATAGGTGCTCATTGCCACGCCCCCAACACGGATTGGGCCTTGAGGTTGCGCTCCTCCAGCTCGGCGGCCGGATCTGAATCCAGGACGATGGCCCCGCCGGCGCCGATGGTGACCTCACCGACCGCGCGCACGGCCGTGCGGATGACCACGCTGAGATCGGATTGACCGTCAAACCCCAAGTAGCCCACCACGCCGGAGTACACGCCGCGCGGTCCCGTTTCGAGTTGGTCAATGATCTCGCAGGTGCGCAGCTTCGGCGCGCCCGTCATAGAGCCAGGAGGAAAGGTGGCACGGAGGGCATCGACCGCGGTGGCACCGTTTCGCAGCTGTCCGGTAATGGTGGAGACCAACTGATGCACGGTGGCATAGCTTTCTACCTGCATTAACTTTGGCACGCGCACGCTGCCGGGTTCGCATACCCGGGAGAGATCATTGCGCAGTAGGTCAACGATCATGAGGTTTTCGGCGCGCGTTTTCGGGTCCGTGGTCAGCAGCGCCGGATCCTGGTCGGCCGAGATGGTGCCCTTAATCGGCTTGGCCTCTACCTCACGGTCGCGCACGGTGAGGAAGCGCTCGGGCGAGGCACTGCAGACCTCGACGCCGTCGAAGACGAGGTGCGCGGCATAGGGGGCGGGATTGTGCGAGCGCAGGTGGGGATAAAGCTCGCCTTCGGCCGCGGCCGTGTAGGTATCGGTCAGGCAGACCTCGTAGCTCTCGCCGGCGTGCAGGAATTCTTGGGCGCGCGTAATCCGCTCCAGGTAGCCAGGGCTGCGCCAGGAGCCGGCGCTTAGCGACGCCCCACCGTCCTCCCCCGTTGGCCCTGGTTCCTCCGCACCCAAGGCGGCTTCCAGGCGGTTTAGCAATTCCTCGGCGCCGTCACCGGCAAGGCAGCACAGGTGCGCGGTTTCTGCGTGGTGGTCGTAGACGATGAAGGACTGCGGCCGCACAAAGTAGGCATCTGGGTAAGGGGAGCGGTGGCGTAGCTCAATGGGCAGGGTGAGCTGGGCGCATTCATAGCCCAAGTACCCGATGACCCCGCCGGTAAACGGGAGGGCCGGTACGTCGATGATACGGGTGGCGAGCTCGCGGTCGAGGAGGGTGAGGATATCGGGGGCGTCGCCAAGCCGGTAGCGGAAAGAGCGACTCAATGCGCCGGCGGTATCGCCGAGGATGGAATAGCGCCCGCGGGGATCCGCGGAGTCGAGGAAGAAGGCATCGTTGCCCTCGGCGCGCAGGGCGGCAAAGACCCGTGGGCAGTCCACCGCGCCGGGGACTTCGCGGTGGAGCAGGTGAAACCCGCCCAGAAAGTTGCGCATAATCTCCCGGCCGTACTGGGTAAGCACCGACTCCGGGTGAAATTGCACGCCCCAGTGCGGCAAGCCGTCGACCTTAAGCGCTTGGATGACGCCATCCTCGCTGCGGGCATGCACGGTAATGCCGGGAGCCTTATCTATATGCAGGGAGTGGTAGCGCACCACTTCAAAGTCTTGCGGGATTCCGGCAAAGATGCCTTCGCCCGAGTGGCTGATGGTGGAAACAAAACCGTGGCGCGGCTGCGGCGCGCGCGACACCTGGGCACCGGCCAGTAGACCTAGCCCCTGGTGGCCAAGGCATACGCCCAGTACCGGAATCTCGGCCGCGGCTGCGGCGGCGATAATGCCCCGGGCAGCACCGAAATCCTCCTCGCGCTCCGGCGTGCCCGGGCCAGGAGAAATCACCACATGCGAAAATTCGCCGGCACGGACGCGCTCGGCCAGCCCTTCCGCTTCACCGGCGGCGACGACGAGTGGTTCGCGTCCGGCTACCTCCGCGATGAGGTGGGCAAGGTTGAAGGTATAAGAATCGTAATTATCAAGCAGGAGGATCATAGGGAGGCGGAAAGTTTCTATGCGGCGGCCGAGTCCATGAGGAACAGCTGGATATCGGTAATGGTCCACAGCATGAAATTGCAGGCCATGACCCAGAAAATGGCCATCCAACTGCGCCACCGCAGATAGCGGTGCAGCTTGCGCACCATGATGATGGCGCAGCCGATCATGCCGAAGAAGGGAATGATCGGGGTGGTCAGGCTAAAGAAGGTGCGCTGCCCGTCGGTGCAGAGCCACGTGGCGGTGCCATCCTCACACAAGGGACCACCGGAGAGCCGGGTGATGAGTGCGACTGCGAAACCATAAAGCGCGGAGAGCACAAGAACGCCGATCATGTACCAGACGGCCTGGCGGGTGGAGCGGCGGTTAGCAGCGGCAATCTCTAAAGGGTCCGGCTCATCGGCCAGCTCATCAAAGCTCCGCGGTTCCGGGCGGCGCAGATTGGCATAGTCCGCATCGGAAGTCAGATCGTTTTCGGGATGCTCTGGTCGCAGGCTCATGCCCCAATCCTAACCGCAGGATGGGTGGACCAAGATAGGCACCCGAATATGCGGCAGCAGCTCCGTGGCGGTAGATCCCAAGAACACGCGGGCGATGGGGC
This sequence comes from Corynebacterium sp. ACRPF, assembly GCF_022347395.1. NCBI lineage: Bacteria > Bacillati > Actinomycetota > Actinomycetes > Mycobacteriales > Corynebacteriaceae > Corynebacterium > Corynebacterium sp. ACRPF. The sequence goes on along the minus strand of NZ_JAKRNB010000011.1, from coordinate 18,828 downwards.
CCTGCGGGGTGGAGGCCATGAGCATCAGATCGCCCTTCTTCCACTTGAGCGAATCCACCGCCCCGCCCCAGCCTGCACCGGAACCGATTTCTGAGGTGACATCCAGATCGGGGAATTTTTCTTGGATGCTATCGCGGGCGCGGTCCAGCATGGCGAGGGAATCCTCGAGCCACTCGGCTGCCAGCTTGAGCGCCATATCGTGCTTGTCTTTCGACGGCGTATTGAGCAGTCCCTTTGCTGAGAAGACAAGCAGGCGCAGCGGCAGATTCCAGCGGTTGGCGAGCTCCGCTGCGGCGAGCATCTCATGGTCTTCGCGCGGGCTGCGTTCGGTGATGGCAAAGTTGAAGCGGGTGACGCCGTGCTTGGACAGCTTTACCTTGCGTGGCACCAAACCCAACGGCTGAGGAGAATAATGCAGCAAGGTATCGGCCGTAGAACCAGCAAAGAAACGGCCCTTTGGCGCAGCCTGGTTGGGGCCTAAGATGATGAGGTCTGCCTGGAATTTCTTGGCCATCTCCGTCAGTAGGTGGGGGCGCGAAGGCCCGTCGACCAAGAGGGAAGGCTTGTCATCCCAGCAGCTGCGGGGTACGCCGGCTTCATCGAGGGCGGCATGGGTAGCGGCTGCGCAGGCCTCCTTTTGTGCTTTAAACCATTTCTTATATTTTCCGCCCAGCTTGGTGAGGGAAGTAGTAGTCCACGGCTGGAACACGGTAGAGATGACCCGCACCTGGGTAGTGGCGGTACGGGAAAGCCACGCGGCACAATCTAGAGCCTCGGTTCCGGAGGAAGAAGGGCTCCAAGAAATAAGAATGCGAAGGGGTTTATCGGCCGAGCCCTTGCTCAAGGCCGGCAGATGCCCATCGGAAGAATCAGTTGCCATACGGAGTGAACTAGTGAGAGATTACGGTTTTCGTTTCCCTCAATTATCACGTTAAGGCCAAGAAAAATGAAATCACCGCGGGCAGAACTAGTGCTGTTCGCCGTTCATTGTGGGGCGATAGACATCAGCCAGCTTGGAGATGACGGTGGCAACGTCGTTCGCGGTCTCCAAATCCTTCGGCTCGAGCCACCGCATGATCTCTGCTAGGGCGGAGGCGCGCTGCTGCGAGACGATGGCTAGTTCGGATTCGCCTAGTTGCGTCAGCGCTACCAAGACGCCGCGGCGGTCCTCTTCATCGCGGTGGCGTTCCACGTAGCCGCGGCGCTCTAGCTGATAGAGCGCGTTGGAGGCGGTGGGCATGCGGATAAGTTCTGCCTGCGCGATGGTGGAAACGCGGGACGGTCCGCGCATACGCAGCTGGTTCATGATGGACACCTGCGAGGTGGTCAATGAAGAGCCTTCCGCCGTGCGCTGGAAAATAAGAATGAGCTTATTGAGCGACGGCTGGATGGAACGCGCGACCTCGACAGCATCCTCGTACGTAGACGGGGATTGAGCGGGGCCCTTCTCCTCATGTTGCTGCGTCATAGAAAACGATTGTATAGCCCGTTTTCCCTGCGCGGTAGTTCGGAAGTTAAAAAATTAGTTTCCGGCAATAAAGTCTTCTAGCTCGGCGCGCGCCACGTCATCGGCCTTTTGCACCGGCGGGGATTTCATCAAGTAGGACGAGGCAGCCAGTACCGGGCCCGCCACCCCGCGGTCGAGAGCAATCTTGGCGGCGCGCACGGCATCAATGATGATGCCGGCGGAGTTTGGCGAGTCCCAGACCTCCAGCTTGTACTCCAAGTTCAGCGGTACTTCGCCGAAGGCGGAACCCTCTAAGCGGACATAGGCCCACTTACGGTCATCAAGCCATTCCACGTAATCGGAAGGTCCGATGTGGACGTTGCGGTCCTCCTGCTTGCCGGCGATGGGTGAGTTGTGCAGGTTAGAGGTTACGGCCTGCGTCTTGGAGATCTTTTTGGATTCGAGGCGCTCGCGCTCGAGCATATTCTTAAAATCCATATTGCCGCCTACATTGAGCTGCATGGTGCGCTCCAAACGCACGCCGCGATCTTCAAAAAGCTTCGCCATGACGCGGTGAGTAATGGTCGCGCCCACCTGGGACTTAATATCATCGCCCACGATGGGCAGCCCGGCGTCTTCGAATTTCTTCGCCCATACCGGATCAGAGGCAATAAAGACCGGCAAGGCATTGACAAAGGCGCAGCCGGCATCGATGGCCGCCTGGGCGTAGAACTTATCCGCTTCTTCAGAGCCCACCGGTAGGTAGGAGACTACGACGTCGGCGCCGGACTGGCGGAGTGTGGCGGGGACGTCGGCAAGCGGGGCTTCCGATTCCGCGATGGATTCTTGGTAGTACCGGCCGAGGCCGTCCAGGGTAGGACCGCGCTGCACGGTAACGCCCAGCTCAGGGACGTCGGTAATGGAAATGGTGCAATTGCGGGAGCTGCGCGTAGCCTCCGCCAGGTCCTTGCCCACCTTGTCCGCATCCACGTCGAAGGCGGCAACGAATTCCACATCGCCTACGTGGTACGGGCCAAACTGGGCGTGCATCAAACCGGGAATATCTGCATCGGCCGCGGCGTTGCGATAAAACTCCACGCCTTCAATGAGGGACGTGGCGCAGTTGCCGACGCCCACGATGGCGACCTTTACTTTTTCGGACACGGTCTACTCCTTTAACTCCATGAGTTGTAGCTGTCAGTGACTGCGCAAGGGTAAGCCGAAAATTATGCCCTACGGTGGCATAACGCCATGTGGATCGATCAAGAAGAGGTAATTAGGATGATCCGGGTGAATTCCGTTGCCTATAAGCACGTGCTCTCCCATGAGTGGGAGCGCGCCCACCACTTGCGCGAATTTCGCGCCGGGCAGCTCACGCGGGAGGACGTGTGCGATGCTGACTTTTTGCTGCGCGCCGCAGCTGAGCACCACGGGCGCACCATGGATAAGGAATGCCCCGTGTGCGGCGAGCCTTTGCGGCTTACGCGCTGGGTCTATGGCGAGAACCTCGGCCGCCGCGCCGGGAGTGCCCGCAGTGAGAAAGAAATAGCGGAGTTTGTAGCTGAGGGCTTGGAGTTTACGGTGCACGAGGTGGAGGTATGCCGCCAGTGCCGGTGGAACCACTTGTTGCGTTCTGCTACTGCATTTAACGCGTGTTAGTTTCCCGCGCACCGCCTTAGGCAGTAAGCTGCAATTATTTAGTTTGTGATCAGGGATGAATGAGGACACGAATCAGTGACCGAGAAGGAATCTACCGGCAAGTCCGCTAAGGGGGCTCGCCCCAGCAAAAAGCAGGCGACAAAGAAGCGCCGCATCTGGCCGTGGGTCGTTTTGGCGTTCCTACTGGTCTTTGTAGCACTGCCCGCAGGACTTTTTGCCTACGCATACTCGCAATACTCCGTTCCGGAGCCGAAGGACCTAGCCAATAACCAGGTCTCCACCATCTATGCGGGTGATAATCAGACCCAGCTCGCCCGCTTGGTGCCGCCGGAAGGCAACCGCACCCACGTGAAGCTGGATGAAATCCCGGAATACGTGCAGGACTCCGTGCTGGCCGCGGAGGACCGTGACTTTTGGGATAACTCCGGCTTCTCCTTCACCGGCCTCGGCCGCGCCGTGGTTGGTAAGGTAACCGGCAATGAAGATGCTGGCGGCGGTTCCACCATTACCCAGCAGTATGTGAAAAACACGCTGGTGGGCAACGAATACTCCTACGTGCGCAAGATTCGCGAGCTCATCTACTCGGTGAAGATGACCAATGAGTGGGATAAGGAGGATATTCTCAACGCCTACCTCAACACCGTGTACTTCGGCCGCAATGCCTACGGCATCCAGGCGGCATCCAATGCCTACTTTGATAAGGACGCCAAGGACCTCACTCCGGAGGAAGGCGCCATGCTCGCCGGCCTCATTCAGTCCCCGTCCGGCCTCGACCCGCGCGTGAACCAGGAGGGCTCCGAGGACCGCTGGAACTACGTCCTTGATGGCTTGGTAGACATGGGTGACCTCACCCAGGAACAGCGCGATGGCATGGTCTTCCCAGAGACCCGCGACCCAGCTGAGTACTCTGCCTACACCGAAGCCCCAGGCGCTAATGGCCACATCAAGGATCAGGTCATCCGCGAACTGGAAAAGGTAGGCATCACCGAAAACGAGGTGTCCACCGGCGGCCTGCGCATCACCACCACCATCGACATGAATGTGCAAAACAACACCATTCAGGCAGTCGATGACCAGATGGCTCCGCTGCAAGAGGACGCGCGTGCGGCTTCCGTGACCATCGATCCGAAGACCGGTGCGGTCCGTGGATACTTTGGCGGTCACGATTCCAATGGTTGGGACTACGCCAACTCCCCGCTGCAGACCGGTTCTACTTTCAAGATCATGACCCTTGCGGCCGCCTTGCAGCAGGGCATCAGTCTAGATACCAATTACTCGTCCGCTCCGTACCAGCTGCCTGGCTCGGATGTTGTCACCAACGTGGGCGGCGGCTGCGGCGTATGCAACCTGCGCGAGGCTACCAAGCAATCCCTGAATACCTCCTTCCTTCGCCTGCAGGAGGACCTCAAGAACGGCACGCAGGACACCGCAGATATGGCGCACGCCCTTGGCGTGGCTAAGTCCCTGCCGGGCATTGAAAAGACGCTGACGGAAAACGGCAAGCAGCCATTCGAAGGCATTGTTCTGGGCCAGTACCAGTCCCGCCCGCTCGATATGGCCACCGCAATGTCCACCCTGGCTAACCAGGGCGTGTGGCATAACCCGCACTTTGTGCAGCGCGTAGAAAACGCTGCCGGCGAAGTGCTGTACGAGCACCCCGAAGACGAGGGCGAGCGCCGCGTATCGTCCAACGTGGCTAATAACGTCATCGAAGCCATGGAGCCGGTGGCCGCATGGTCTAATGGCGCTCTTGCCGGTGGCCGTGTTTCCGCCTCAAAGACCGGCACCACTCAGATGGGCGATACCGGAAATAACAAGGATGCCTGGATGGTCGGTGCTACCCCGCAGCTGGCTACCGCCGTGTGGGTAGGTACCGCGGATAACACCTCCGCTATCTTCGATCAGTACGGCGGCATCATGTACGGCGCCGGCGCGCCAACCAAGATTTGGAAGGCCGTGCTGGACAACTCCCTGGCCAACTCCGAATTCCAAAACTTCCCGGCTGCCTATCCGCTGGGATTCGGCAACATGGGCGCCGGAACGGCCGCTCCGGCCTATGACCCGAGCTGGGATAGCGGCGCTGACGATACCCAGTACTACGAGGCCCCGACCGAGCAAGCAGCTCCGGAAGAGGAAACCAAGCCGGCTCAGCCGGAGAACAAGCCGGAGAGCCCGAAGCCAGCCCCGAATCCGCAGCGCGGTAATGGCAATAGCGGCAATGGTGGCAATAGCGGTAATAGCAACCAGGCACCGGCCCAGCCAGAGGCGCCGTCGTTGGATGACCTCATCGGCCCCGATAGCGACTTGGCAGACCTCCTAGGGTAGGCGGCAGTGACAGCGAATCCGCACCAGCGCATTCCCGCCTCCTCAGAACCCTTGGCCCGCGGGGTAATTGAATTCCTCGGCGGGCCAAGGGGCCGTTTTGCCGGTGTACGCCGCACCCAGTGGTGGACCCCGCTGCGCGCCATAATCGCCGTCGGCTGGGTTTTCCTGGCGTGCGGATTCCTCTCGAAGGCTAATTGCGCCGGCGGCACCCGCGGTGATGACGGGGTCATTAACCTAAATTGGGCGGGCAACCGCCAGTACACCTCATTTTGCTATAACGACATCATCCCGCTTTACGGCGGCCGCGGCCTCGATGAAGGCGGCTTCCCCTATGCCTATTCCTGGCAAGAGGGTGACCTGACCCGCTATATGGAGTACCCAGTCCTCGCAGGCCTATTCCAGGGGTTGATGGGATGGATCGCCCGCAATACGTACTCTCTGGTTGAGTGGGCCGGCATCCCGGAGGCCGGATGGTACTTCGGCCTGACCGCCTTGGTTATGGCGTGCATCTGGGTAGGCGTGCTCTACATGGTCTACCTGCTGGTGGGCAATCGCACTTGGGACACCATCCTCGTCGCCGCCAGCCCTCTTATCATTATTCACGCCTTCAGCAACTGGGATATCTCCTCCATTGCCTTTGCCGTAGGTGCGCTCCTGGCCGCCGCGCGCAAGCGCCCTGCCGTAGCGGGTGTCCTCATCGGCCTTGGCACTTCCTTTAAGCTGTGGCCGCTCTTTCTCTTGGGCGCATTCTTGGTCTTGGCGGCGCGCAACCGCCGCTGGCCGCAATTTTTCTACGCCTTGCTCGGCGCGGCCGTGACCTGGATCGTAGTCAACGCGCCGGTGGCCCTGAAGTACCCGGAGGCATGGCGCGAATTTTTCCGCCTCAACCAAGAGCGCGGTGCGGAGTGGACCACCATCTACTCGGTGCTTAGCCGCAATACTGGGATTAGCTTTAGCCCTGAGTTCCTCAATACCTTCAGCCTGGTGGCGTTTTTGGCTCTCTGTGCGGCGATTGCGGTGCTGGGCCTGCGCAGCTCAAGGACCCCGCGTATGGCCGAGCTGGTTTACCTCATCGTGGCCGCCTTCTTACTATTCAACAAGGTGTGGTCGCCCCAGTATTCGTTGTGGCTATTGGTGCCCGCGGCGCTAGCCCTGCCACGCTGGCGCTTGGTCTTTAGCTGGGCGCTTGTCGATGCCCTCGTATGGCCCCTACTCATGTGGCACATGCTGGGAACAGACAATAAAGGTATTCCGCACGAGCTGCTTGACGTTGCGATTATCTCCCGCGATGCCCTCATTATCGCCATGGCTGTCCTCGTTATTCGCCAGATGTGCGGAAAAACCACGGATAAAGTGCGCGATGCGCACGCCGGCCGCGACCCCTTGGCAGGAGCATTCGCATGATCGTTACCTATATCGGAATGGCATCCATCTTCTTGGGATTCCTTTGCGTGATGGCAGCCTTCTGGCTCTTCCACAATCGGGAGGATCGTCGCGGGCCCATCGTGCTGGGGCTTTTGGCCATTCTTTTCCTCACCATCATTCCGGCGACTGCCGCTGTGTTTTTCGCCGCAACGACCACTGGTTAGATTTCTTTTCGCCGGTCATTTGCGGTACTGTAGTGGGGTTGCTTGACGCAACGTACCCTCCTGCTGCATCCGCAAAGGTGATGCAGCCGAAAACTACTAGACCATAGGAGGTGATGAGGTCCGTGCGTCACTACGAAGTCATGATCATTCTGGATCCTAATCAGGATGAGCGCACCGTAACCCCGTCCCTGGATAAGTTCCTCGAAATCGTCCGCCAGGAAGGCGGCAAGGTTGAGAACCTTGATGTATGGGGCAAGCGCCGTCTTGCATACCCCATCAACAAGAAGGAAGAGGGCATTTATGCCGTCGTCAACCTGGAGTGCGAGCACACTTCGGTTGCCGAACTCGACCGCCGTCTGAACCTGAACGACACCATCCTGCGTACCAAGGTTCTGCGCACCGACAGCAAGTAACGGATACTGGGATCAAGCACAATCCACGTAACCGATAAGGAGTAAAGACATGGCACAGGGAGATACCAATATCACGGTGGTAGGCAACATCGTTGCTGACCCCGAGCTGCGCTTCACCCCGGCGGGTGCGGCAGTAGCTAACTTCCGCGTCGCCTCCACCCCTCGTCGCTATAACTCGCAGACGAATCAGTGGGAAGACGGCGAAGCTATGTTCCTGACCTGCAACGTATGGCGTCAGGCAGCGGAAAACGTTGCCGAGACCATGTCTAAGGGCATGCGCGTCATCGTTACCGGCCGCTTGAAGCAGCGTTCCTTCCAGACCCGTGAGGGCGATAACCGCACCGTATTCGAGATTGACGTCGACGAAGTCGGTCCGTCTCTGCGCTACGCCACCGCTCAGGTAAACCGCAATCCGCGTGAGGGCGGCAATAACTTTGGCGGCGGCCAGCAGCGCTCGAATAACAATAATCAGGGCGGTTTTGGAGGCGGCCAGCAACAGCAGCCGCAGCAGAACCAGGCTCCTTCTGAGGATCCGTGGAACTCCGCACCACCTGCAGGTGGTTTCGGAGGCGCTGATTCTGAACCTCCGTTCTAAGTCTGTCACCCGCAACTATTCAACTAACTCAATTGAAAGGCAGGGATCATGAAGCTGATCCTCACCGCTGCCGTTGAGAACCTCGGCGCCGCTGGCGAAATTGTTGAGGTTAAGGACGGCTACGGACGTAACTACCTGCTTCCTCGCGGCCTGGCCATCGTGGCTACCCGCGGCGCAGAGAAGCAGATTGAGGGCATCAAGCGCGCCCAGGAAGCTCGCGAGATTCGCGACCTGGATCACGCACGTGAGGTCCGCAACCAGCTCGAGCAGCTGACGGATGTCAAGGTAGAGGTTAAGACCTCCGAATCCGGTAAGCTCTTCGGTTCCGTTCAAGCAGAAGACATTGTCAACGCCGTCTCCAAGGCCGGTGGCCCTAAGCTGGATAAGCGCATCGTTGTGCTTCCTAAGGGCCTGGTCAAGAAGACCGGCAACTACCAGGTCGAGCTGAAGCTGCACGCTGATGTTATCGGCAAGGTGAACTTCTCGGTCGTTGCTGCCTAACTAGGCGCACGACGGTCCATATAGACCCAAAGACAACAGCAACGCTTTAGGCCTCAAGTTCCTGCTATGTGAGGTGGCAGGAACTTGGGGCCTTTAGCGCGTTTTAACCGGCCTGTGGATAACTGTGGAATTCTGTGGATAACTCTTTGGCAACTTAACTCTCTGTTTACGCGGAGGCCTCTTTATTAACTCGCAGGTCAGGCCGCTTATCCACCAAGGATGTGCCTATTTTCACATCTGGAAAAACATGCTCTGAGCTGGGATTATGATTTGTGCAGGTCAAGGAGTTTTGGAGTTATCCACAGGCCTATGCAGGGCAAATATGGGCAAAGGCTCCCGCGACCTGCAATTTTCACAGCACCCTGTGGATAACTGTGGAAGTTATGCCCAGGGGGTGGTGTCCGGGCACTAGACTAAACTGAGATTCCGATACGCTCGGTTGCTCGAATAGCTACAAGGGGGAAGACATGACCAACGCCAGTTTTGATGATGAACACCTGCCACCGGAGCCACCGCCGGAGGAGGAACCGGCCCCACGCCGCCGCTATCAGCAGGAAGAGCCAAAGCGCTATGGCGAATTCCGCCAGCCTCCCGCAGACCGCGAAGCGGAGCAGGGCGTCCTGGGCGCAATGTTGCTGAGCCCCCATACGGTGATGGAGGTCATCGAGGAGCTAGAGCCGGAGGATTTCTACTATCCGGCGCATACGTTGATTTACCGTGCCATGCTGGATCTATATTCCGAGGGCAAGGACGTCGACGCCGTCATTTTGGCCTCCCAGCTCGACCGCTTTAATAACCTCGAGCGCGTCGGCGGTGCTCCTTATCTCCACACTCTGCTAGCTACAGTGCCCACGGCGGCCAACGCTCGCTACTACGCCGAAATCGTCGCGGAAAAGGCAGTGCTGCGCAAGCTTGTTGATGCCGGCACGCGCGTAGTGCAGCTCGGATTTTCCGGCACCGAAGATGCAGAAATCGAGTCCGTGCTGGACCGTGCACAGCAGGAAGTTTTCGCCGTCGCCCAGCGCAAGACGGCAGAAGATTACCGAGTCCTGGGAGACCTCATTGACCCCACCATTGATGAGCTCGCCGCCCTGCAGCAAGCCGGCGGCGTGGAGCTAGGTGTGCCTACTGGCTTCATCGACCTCGATAAGTTGACCAACGGCCTTCACGCGGGCCAGATGGTCATCGTTGCTGCTCGCCCTGGTGTGGGTAAGTCGACCCTAGCCATGGACTTTATGCGCTCCTGCTCCTTGCAGCACGGCAAGTCCTCGGTGATTTTCTCTCTTGAGATGTCCGCCTCGGAGATTGTCATGCGCCTGCTCTCGGCGGAGTCAGAGGTAAAGCTGGCCGATATGCGCGGTGGCCGAGTTTCCACCGAGGACTGGGCAAAAATCGATGAGACCCTCAACCGAGTCCAAGATGCCCCACTCTTTATTGATGACTCACCGAACCTCACGATGATGGAAATTCGGTCCAAGGCCCGCCGCCTCAAGCAGCAGCACGGTTTGGATCTGATCGTCTTGGACTACCTGCAGCTGATGTCTTCGGGTAAAAAGGTAGAGTCCCGCCAGCAAGAGGTCTCTGAGTTCTCCCGTCAGCTGAAGCTCTTGGCCAAGGAGCTGGAGGTACCTCTTATCGCGATCTCGCAGCTGAACCGTGGACCTGAGGCGCGTACGGATAAAAAGCCGCAGCTTGCGGATCTCCGTGAGTCTGGCTCGCTGGAGCAGGACGCCGATATGGTCATGCTGCTCTACCGCCCCGATTCCCAGGACCGCGATAATGAGCGCGCCGGCGAGGCGGATATTATCCTAGCCAAGCACCGTGGCGGTCCGATCGATACCGTGCAGGTGGCGCACCAGCTGCATTACTCCAAGTTCGTCAATATGGCGCACGGATAAATTACAGGTCCACCACCGCGTTGGGGTCTCCCAATCGTGGACCAAGGATGACCAATACTAAGAAAACCGCAGCTGCGGCGAGCGCCAACCACCGCCACACGGGGAAAAGGCGTTCGCCGCAGAGGCGGGCGAACGCCGCGCCGATGAGAGCGCCTAGGGTATTGAAGAGAAGATCATCAATATCGGTGCGCCCGAGGGTGAAAACATACTGGCACACCTCTAGTACGAGGCTGAGGCCACATCCCCACGCGGCCGTGCTCTTAATGGAGCGGCAGAGGCTAAAGACCAGCATGCCGAAGGGGATGAAGAATGCGGTATTGCCCGCGTACTCAAAGAGCGGGCCAAACCAGCTGCCGCCGGAAAATTCATCGAATGGTACCCAGCGCAGTTCTCGGGCACGCTGATTTTCCGGCTTCCACAAGTAGCCAATCTGGTAGAAGGGCTTCAGCGTGGTCAATGCGATCATAACCGCAGTCCACGCGGCGAGGGATACCCTGCTGAGCACGCGCTAGTCCTTTCTTTCGTGGCGGGGGAGTTTACGCCTCCGCCAATGCTAGCCTGCACAGGGGTGCCTCGGCGGCCTTATTTAGCGACGGACGGAAAAGCCGCGCAGCCGCAGCGAGTTAGTAACCACGAAAACCGAGCTCAGTGCCATGGCCAGGCCCGCCAGCAGGGGATTGAGCCAGCCGAGCGCGGCCACGGGAATGAGTACGACGTTATAGGCGAAGGCCCAGAAGAGATTGCCCTTAATGATTGCTAGCGTGCGGCGCGAGAGCCGAATAGCATCAGCGGCGCAGCGTAAATCGCCGTTCATCAGGGTGATATCGGAGGCTTCAATGGCAACGTCGGTACCTGCGCCCATGGCGAGGCCGAGGTCGGCTTGGGCCAGTGCGGCGGCGTCGTTAATTCCATCGCCCACCATCGCCACGGTGTGCCCCGCGGCCTGCAGCTCCTTGATGTGGTTCACCTTGTCCTCGGGCAGGACCCCGGCGCTGACGTGATCGATTCCTACCTCGGCAGCCACGGCGCGGGCGGCCCCGGCATTATCGCCGGTCAGCAGGTAAGGGGTAAGCCCTAGCTCCTTCATCTGTGCCACAGCGGCGGACGAGCTCGGCTTGAGGGTATCGCGTACCTCAATGATGCCTGCAGGCTGCCCGTTGACGGTGACGACCACCGGCGTGGCACCAGCGTCCTGTGCGGCGCGGAATGGCGCTTCTAGGTCGCCCAACGGGCTTTGGCGCTTGCCGACGCCCACCCGGGCCCCCTCCACAGTTCCTTCCACGCCGCCTGAAACTACTGCAAAATCGGTAGCTGGTTCCACCGTGCTTTCTCGGGCGATAGCGCGAGCGATGGGATGCTCGGAGTTGTGTTCCACGGCCGCGGCCAAGTCGAGCACGTCGCCGTGTACGGCGGTAACGGACATCTCTCCGGCGGTGACCGTTCCGGTCTTATCCATGACGATGGTATCGATTTGCCGCGTAGATTCCAGGATCTCCGGGCCTTTAATGACAAGCCCCAGCTGTGCCCCGCGGCCGGTGCCGACGAGGATCGCGGTGGGCGTCGCCAAGCCCATAGCGCAAGGGCAGGCCACGATGAGGACGGAGACCGCGGCGATAAAGGCCGGGGCCACCCCGCCGAAGAAAAGATGGGCAAGGAGTGTCAGCACTGCTACGGCCATGACCGCGGGGACGAAGACCTGCGCAATGCGGTCCACGAGGCGCTGTACCGGCGCCTTGGACGTTTGTGCATCCGTGACCAGCTGGGCCATTTGGGCCAGTACCGTATCCTCGCCCACCTTGGTCGCTCGGACCTCGAGCTTGCCGGAGGCATTAATGGTTGCGCCGGTCACCGCATCGCCGGACCCGACCTCGACGGGCACGGGCTCGCCGGTGATCATGGAGGCGTCGACCGCCGAGTTGCCGGCAACGACGATGCCATCGGTGGCGATCTTTTCGCCCGGGCGTACTACGAAGACATCGCCTACCTGCAATTGGGCAATGGGAATGCGCTTCTCGCCTCCCTCGCGCAGTACCGAGGCTTCTTTAGCGCCTAGGGAGAGCAGCTCCCGCAGCGCCTCGGAGGACTGGCCTTTGGCTCGTGCTTCGAACCACCGGCCGAGTAGGAGGAAGGTAATGACCATGCCCACGGACTCGAAATAGATGTGATCCATCTGCGCCGCGTTCGCGTCCAGCGTCATGTGCATCTTCATGCCCGGTTCGCCCGCATTGCCGAAAAACAGCGCCCACAGCGACCAAAAGTAGGCCGCTGAGGTTCCCATGGTGATAAGCGTGTCCATGGTGAAGGAACCGTGCTTGAGGTTTGTCCACGTTGCAGTGTGGAATGGTGCGCCACCAAAGATATAAACGATGGTGGCCACGATGGCGCAGGCCCACTGCCAATTGGAAAACTGCAGTGCCGGCCACATCGATACCACCATGAGCGGTAGCGATAGGGCACCGGAGATGATGGTGCGGCGCAGCAGCCCTCCGTCACTGCTCTTCTCGGCCTGCGGATCCTCCGTCTTCGCCGCCGCCATATCGAAGGCGCCGTAACCTGCGCCCTCTACCACCGAAATGAGCTCCTGTGGGCTTACCGTCTGGGAGTCGTACTCGATTGCCGCCGCCTCGGTAGCGAAATTGACGCTGGCGCTTACTCCCTCGAGCTTGTTCAGCTTGCGCTCGACGCGGGAGGAGCAGGAGGTGCACGTCATTCCTGTTACGCCAAGGTCCAAGTGGGACATGGTGGTTCCTACTTCAGCGTGTAGCCGGCCTCTGCCACGGCGGCCGCTACCTGTTCATCGGTGAAATCGGTGCCGGTAACCGTTACGGCGCCGGTGGTGTGGTCCGCAGTGACCTCGCTAACGCCGGAAATTTCGCCGACCTCTTCTTTTACTGACATTTCGCAATGTCCGCAGGTCATGCCCTCTACGGTGTAGTTCTTGGTGCTCATGATGATCCTTTCTTAGGGTTGGTTTCCGGGCCCATTTTATACCCCCTAGGGGTATATGACAAGGATATTTCATGTACGTTGGGGAATAAAGCAATCCGCAAAGGAGTTAGAACAACCATGGCTACTATCGATGTCACCGAAGAAAACTTTGAAGAAACCGTTACCGGCGAGGGCATTACGCTCGTAGACGCGTGGGCCGATTGGTGCGGCCCTTGCAAGCGCTTTGCGCCGGTTTTTGAAAAGGCCTCCGAAGAGCACACGGATGCTACCTTTGCCAAGCTCGATACCGAGGCCAACCAGGGCCTCGCATCCGCGCTGGAGATTCAGTCCATTCCTACGCTGATGATCTTCCGCGATGGCATCTTGGTCTTCCGCGAGGCTGGCGCGCTGCCACCTGCAGCATTGGAAGACCTGCTGAAGCAGGTCAAGGAACTCGATATGGCGGAGGTTCGCCGCCAGGTAGAAGAGCAGAACGCGCAGGGTTAATCCCCGCTAGCTTCCTAGGCGCTTTCTGGTGAGTATCGCTAAACTCGCTAGAAAGCGTCTTTTTATGTCCAAAGGAGAAGATAATGGCTAACCCCTTCAGCAAGGGCTGGAAGTACATGATGAGTTCCTTCGATCAGAAAATTGATGAGAACGCTGATCCGAAGGTGCAGATCCAGCAGGCCGTCCAGGCCGCCAAGGAGCAGCACCAGCAGATCTCTGATCACGCTGCAGAAATCATCGGCCATAAGTCCCAGCTGGAGATGCAGATGAACCGCCTGGTTAAGTCCCAGCAGGACTACCAGTCTCAAACCCAGCGTGCATTGGAGCTGGCGGATTCTGCGGAGGATCCGCAAAAGGCCTCCGAGTATAACCAGGCTGCGGAAGTGGTTGCCTCCCAGCTGGTAGCGGTGGAGCAGGAGCTGGAAGACGTTAAGCAGCAGTACGCCGCCGCAGAGCAGGCTGCCGCGCAGGCCAAGAGCCAGCAGCAGCAGTCTGAGGCGCGCTTGAAGGAACAACTAGCGCAGGTTAGCCAGCTGGAGGCCCAGGCGGACCAGGCGGCTATGCAAGAAAAGAACGCCCAGGCTATTGATTCCATGAATCAGCTCAACCCGGACGATTCCGTTCCTACTCTTGATTCTGTGCGCGCCAAGATTGAAAAGCGCTACGCCGATGCCCTTGGCGCCCAAGAATTGCAGCACGCCACCGGCGGCGATCGCATTAATGAGATTCAAGCCGCCGGCAATGACATGAAGGCGACTGCGCGCCTTGATGCCATCCGGGCGGATCTTAAAAAGAAGAAAGAGCTCGAATCCGGCGATTAATTCTGCCGGCGAACATTAATCAGAACCCCACGAATCCCTGAGTGGAATCCATCGCGCAGGTTCACGCGCTGGGTTTCGGTCAGGGTGTATTCGTGCAGGGTTTCGCAGGCAAACTGCAACAGCGGGCGGTCGATCTCCGGGGGAAGCCCGCCGCCTGAAAGTAGATGTGCCTGATCTCGCTGCTCGGTGCTAGCAGCGTTATCGAACCACCACGAGGCGTATTGCTGGCCCACGTCGAATGGGGATTGGAACCCAGCCGAGCTCCATACTTCCTCCGGCAGCGGCACATACTTAGAGCGCAGCTTGCGGCGCGGTGCCATCATGGATGGCTTGGGCGCCGGCTTCTCCGCCGGAGAGTCCTCCTCGGCGGGGGAATCCTCTGCCGCATCCGCCTTGGGCGGAGCCGGCTTGGGCGTCGGGGCCGGGGTGGGCTTTTCTGTGGCGCCGAAGGCTGCCTCCACCTCTGAGGGCTCGCCGCATTCATCCGGTTCGGGCATTTCCTCGCCCTCTTTATGTGCATTTTCGCGCACCACTGGAGGAAGCGGGCCTTCCAAGACCTGCAATTCCATAGCGTCTGCGAAGTCCTCGCGAGGATCCAAGATGGTGGTGGAATCGCAGGCATGGCGCAGTGCGGAGGACATGGAGTCCCAGCCAAACCCATAAAGATGTACGCGGATGCCGTTATCCACGGCTGCTTGTGCGCCGGGGATCATGTCGGCATCGCCGCTGACGAGGACAAAGTCAGTGAATTGGCCCTTCATGGCGGCGATGACCATGTCCGCTACGAGACGGGTATCTACGGCCTTTTGGGTGCGGCGCTCACCCCATTCGATGAGCTGTCCGGTGCGCAGCTGGACCCCTTCGCAGGTGCGTAGGGCGCGCTGGTAGCGGTGTGGGCCGGTATCGGGAATGCCGTCATACCAGTATTGGCGCTGGATTGGGGTTCCCAGTTGGTTCTCGATCATCCCGCCCATGGTGCTGACCACCTCGGGCAGATCGATTTCTAGCTGTGCGCGGGCACCCGTTTCCCACGAGTTATAAAAGCTAGCGAGCAAGTAAGAGGTATCGACAAAGACGAGTGTGCGTTCAAGCATGGCTCCTAAGTTCCGTTCTAATTGTTCTAAATAAAATTCTTTGTGGTTTCCAGTGTGCCCCATTAGTCACAAAACGTCGATAACCTTGGGCAAAATCCCAGCGCAGTGGCAGCAAAAAAGTTTTCTCTTTGGAAGTATTGCAGGGATGGGGTGTTGCCGATATGGTTGGTTACACAAGTAACTAACCAACGAACCGAGGGTTAATGGATAATTCCACGCAACCACTCTTCCGCCAGATTGCTTCTCTGGTGGAGGACGCCATCGTGGACGGCACCCTGGGCGAGGGGGATAGGGCCCCATCCACTAACGAGCTTGCTGATTTTCACAACATCAACCCGGCCACTGCCCGCAAGGGCATCAGCCTCCTGGTGGATATCGGGGTGCTGGATAAGCGCCGCGGCATCGGCATGTTCGTGGCAGAAGGCGCCCTGAAAACGATCCGGGAGCGCCGCCGCGCCGATTTCGCGGCGGAATACATGGCACCGCTTGTCGACGAAGCCGTTCGTCTGGGCTATAACCGCGCCCAACTCCACGACCTATTTGATCGCGTTGCAGAAAGCCGAGGAATGTACTCATGATTACAACACGAGATTTCACCTTTGCCGATGGCCTCACACATGGCTTAGTTGGCCCCAACGGCATTGGCAAAACCACGCTCCTGCGCAAAATTGCCGGACAAATCCAATCTGGCGGTATCACCGTCTTCGGCGAGGAACCCTTTGACAAGCAGTCGGTTCTCAACCGAGTCATATTGATGGGTATTGATAACCCACTGCCGGATTCCTGGGGCATCGGGAAGCTGGGCGTTATTGGTAAGGCGCGCTGGCCGCGCTGGGATGAGGAGCGCTTCAATGAGCTGCTGGTTCGCTTCGACGTGCCGGCCAAGGCCTATTCTGCCCTGTCCCGCGGGCAAAAGTCTGCGGTGGGATTTATCTTCGCCGTTGCTTCTGGCTGCGAGGTCATGCTTCTCGACGAGCCCTATCTGGGCCTCGATACTCAGCGCCGGGAGCTTTTCTATCAGGTGCTGCGCGAGGAGCACGGCCGCACAATTGTCATCTCTACCCATCACCTCAATGAGGTAGCAGGTCTCCTCGACACCGTCTCGCTGATGGGGGATAACCCCATTTCCGGTCCCATCGATGACTTCATCGAGGGAATTCTCGAGCTCACCGGACCTTCTGAGGCCCTCACAGCAGCGGTCACAGAGCTCGACCTCCGCGTGCTCAGTAGGGAAACCACAGGTTTGGGCGACCGCGTGCTTATCGACGCCCGCTCTACCGCCACCGACCCCATCTTCCGCACTGCTCAGGCCTACGGTCTGCGCGCCACTGAGGTCTCTTTAGAGCGTGCGGTGCTGGCATTGGAGGAGAGAGCATGAAACTACTGTGGTACCTAGGCGATTGGTGGAGCTGGTCCTTCTTCTTTTTAGCTTTGTTGGTCATGCCCGTCATGGCGCAGGGAACGTGGAACGTGTTCCCGGTGATCTTTTCCTTGTCGCTAATACTTACCCTGGCACCAGACTTTAAGAAGTACCAGCTGGTGGGTCTGGGTTCGAAAATCTGGAATGAGCATCGCCGCAGTCTCGTTGCCCTGAGCGCATTGGCGGCAGCTATTGGCGCCCTCACCGTGCAGTTGTGGTGGGCATTGCCCATTTATGCCGTCGCAGCGGCGTGGGCAATGTACCGCAAAGCTGCGCCTCAACGGACCGGGTACACCACCACCGGCACCCAACCCTCAAGCGGCTTCGGATGGTTCCCCCGCACCTTGGCTGGGCAAGCGATATACCGCCCGCAGGTCAAGGCATGGGGTGCAGCGTGTCTGGCCCAAGCAATCGGGTATGTGCTTAACCGGTATAAGGAGGAAGTTCCGCTGCTTGGTTTCCTTGGCATCTTCATTTGGGCACTGTCATTTGCGATGTTCGCTGCAGCTCTCCACAGCTTGCGAGTATCTCTGCGCGAATACACGGTACTTGGTGGAAGCCGTGCTGTTTGGTCCCGGCATACTGCCGTGCTCGGTCTGATACCTGTCCTAGTCGCGAGCACCTTTAGCGTAGTACTAGCGAACGACGGCGAACTTGTGGCGGACATCGTGCTGCTTAGTGCCACCTGCGCCCCTATAGTGGTCAGTCTGGAATTTCTGGGAAAGAAGAACTGGCACTTATTCGCTCTCTACCTGGTCCTCATTGCTGGGATGGCACTTCTGCGCACTCTGGTGCCGGTCTCCGCGGTTGCCCAGCTCTTCTTGGCGGTGGCCTTCTATACAGTCTGGGCTTTGATGCTGCCCGCGTACATTCGCCGAGCAAACGCTCACCGTGGCGGAATAAGCGCTTGGATGGGCATAGATTAAACCGCTCAAAAGAAGGGTTGGCCTGGGGATTTGTGTTTGTTTAAGTCGCTGTGTAACTTAATACGAGTCAGCGCGACCGACAGCGCCCCACAGGAACAGAAAAGTTCCTGGCTGAAGCGGCGATAGGAAAACAGGCCCTGACAAAACAAAATTCTTTTTGCTCACAATGAGCTACACGCCAAAGTGTGTGTGGTTGTTGTGTGGTGATGATGTTTGAGAACTCAATAGTGTGCCAATGTACTTTTTATTTTTTGTGTGCATGGTTGTGTGTTGATTGGTTTGTCTGCCAATAGACCTAGGTGGTTTTTTGGTTGGTGTGTGCCGGTTGGGTATGTGGAACACGTACTCTTTTGAATGCTGTTTGGTGTTTCGGCTGCATTGAGATGGATTGGTTGGCATGTGATTGTGTTCAACTTTTTTCAGTTTCCTTATTTTTGACCCCGTCGGGTTGAGGGAACTTATTTTTTCTTTGTAGTAATTTTTTGGACGCCAGCACGGGCTGCATTGTTGTGTGGTTTGTGGTGGTTTGTTTGTTTGTTGGGTTTCGGGCTTTTCACGGCCTGTTTCGGATTTTTGTTCTGAAATTTTTTGTGGAGAGTTTGATCCTGGCTCAGGACGAACGCTGGCGGCGTGCTTAACACATGCAAGTCGAACGGAAAGGCCCTGCTTGCAGGGTGCTCGAGTGGCGAACGGGTGAGTAACACG